>CAZQIJ010000150.1:0-9720 GCA_964592955.1 uncultured Anaerolineaceae bacterium | reverse complement strand
GGTTTGGGGGGCAGCGCCCCCCAACCGCCTGCCATGCGGTTAATGCAAACACACAGATCGCCAGCGCACCGCCCTAAGGCGTGCCGGGGTCAGCGCCCATGTGCGGGCGTGTGGGCGCTTCGAAGTCCTGGGGTGGGGTGCGCCACACCGCCTGAATCGCGTCCATGGTGCGCATCAGTTCCAGCGTTTCATCCAGCGGCATCAGCGGGCTTTCCAGCAGGCCTTCACGCAGGCAGCGTACCACCTCTGCGGCCTCAAAGCGGTACCCGCTGCCATCGTGCGGCGCGGCAATGAACTGCGCTTCTTCGCCGTCGCGGTAGAGCGTCATGGCTTCGCTCTGGTGAAAGCGGCTGTGAATGCGGATGAAGCCTTTATCGCCCGCGATCATCGCTTCGGTGGGGGTGCGCAAACGGGTCGAGGCGAACAGGTTCGCCATTCTGCCGCCGCTGTAGCTCAGCATAATGCCTGTCTGTTCATCGACGCCGGTTTTACCCAGGCGGGTTGTGGTGTAAATTTCGTCTGGCTTGCCAAAGAGCATCGAGGCCAGCGAAAGCGGGTAGATGCCCACATCCAGCAGCGCGCCACCGCCCAGGTCCGGGGCGAACAGGCGATGCTTCGGGTCATACGGCGCGTGAAAGCCAAAATCTGCCGCCAGGTACTGAAGTTCCCCAATGGCTTTTTCTGCCAGCAGTTGGCGCAGCCGCACGAAGATCGGCAGGTAGCGCGTCCACATCGCCTCCATCAGAAACAGGTGTTTGCGCCGCGCCACCGCGATCATCTCTGCCGCCTCTGCTGCCGTCATGGCGAAGGCTTTTTCGCAAAGCACCGCCTTGCCCTGGTTCAGGCACAGCAGCGTATTCTGATGATGAAAACTGTGCGGGGTGCCGATGTAAATGACGTCAACGTTCGGGTCGGCGGCCAGCCTTTCATAGGTGGAATGGCGGCGCGGCACGTTGAAGGCGTCGCCGAACTGGTCGGCGCTTTCCTGTGTACGCGACCCCACCGCGACCAGCGCTGCACCCTCCGTTTCCTGAAGGGCGGCGGCGAAAGCCTGCGAGATCTTGCCGGTGCTGAGGATGCCCCAGCGAATAGTCTTTTCTGCCATATCGGGTGTTCTCGTTTCGCTCTGAACGTGTCTTACGATTAAAGTGCTGCTAAAACGCGCTGGCGTACTGCCACGCCTGCTGCCGCGCTCAGGTATTCATGGCCAGCCACCGTACCACCGGCTTGCCCAGCGCGAGGATGTGTTCGTGCAGGGCGCGCTCGGCGCTCTCCGGTTCAGAAAACTTGATGACGCCGATCAGGTGCTCATAGGCTTCGATCTGTCGGGTATGTTCTTCAGGTGGGCGCGGCAGGTTAAACTCAAAATCGACATCCAGCAGGCGCGCCTGGTTATGGAGTTGGTTCAGCATGGCCGCCGTGCGCGGCTTCTGTGCCAGGTGGCACAGGCTGCCATGAAACGCGAACAGCATTTCGCGCGCGGCGGTCCAGCGTCCCATCAGCACATAGGTGCGGGCACGCGCCACCGGCGGGCGCAGTTCCGCCAGCAGTTCAACACGGCTGATGCGTGCCCACGCCCAATGCAGCGCCAGGCTTTCGAGCGATGCCCACAGCGCATACACCTCTTCGGCTTCATCTGGGGTGAAGCTGCGCACAAATACGCCGCGCCGGGGATGACGCAGGAGCCACCCTTCATGTTCCAGGATGCGCAGCGCTTCCCGAATCGTATTCTGGCTGACGCGCAGCTCGTGCGCCAGTGTGAGTTCGATGAGACGTTCGCCGCACGAATATGCCCCATCACGGATGGACTGGCGCAGGGTATCCGCGGTTTGCTCTGCCAGTGTTTCGCGCGTCATGGCGACCAGGAGGCATAGATTGCGTCTCGCGCGGCGGTGACCTCGCGCTGGTCGCTGCCGTCCACACGCATCATGTACAATGTCCCGGCGGCGTCTTCGGGGGGGCCCGCGTTATAGGCCAGGTACATCCCGTCAAAGCTCAGGTTCAGGCCCCACACAAAAGCGCTGGTGCTGGTGAGGATTTCTGCCGAGCCGCTGCCGCTGGCATTCTGACGCACAATCGCATGCCGGGTGTCGCTGCCGCTCACATAATAGATGTCTTTCCCGTCCAGGCTGAAAATTGGCCAGGCATCGCGCACCGTGTCGTCGGTGAGCATGCGCACCTCGCGCGTGTCCAGGTCGAGGATGGCGATTTCCCACGTGCGCGCGTCCTGACGCTGACCGGTGGTAAAGACCAGGCTGTGCCCGTCAGGACTCCAGCGCGGGTGGTTGTTGCGCCGTCCGTTGGTCAGCACCCGCTGCAAGTCGCTGCCGTCGGGACGGGCGATAAACAGATCGTAGTTGCCGTCGCCGCGCGCGTCGGATGCGAACGCCAGCCATTCGCCATCGCCAGACCATGACGGCAGCACATCATCGACGTTGTTCTGCACAACCTGCACCAGGTTCCCACCGGACTCGTTGACGCTGTAGATGTCAAAATCGCCGTCACGGTCGGACTGGAACGCAACCCGGCTTGAATCCGGGCTGACGGCGGGAAACTGGTTGGCGGCGTTATCTGCCGTGAGCTGTATCTCGTAATCGGTGAGCAGGTTTAGCCGGAACAGCTCGAAATTGCCTTCGCGCTTCGCGAAATAAACAATGCGGCTGTCGAACGCCGCCTGGCGCATCCCGATCGGCGCGGGTGTGGACGTGCCCCTGGCGCTGGGCTGCGGGCTGGGGGTTGCCGGGTTTAGCGCCGCCTGTTCGGACTGCTTGCTGATGTCTGTGCTGCCGTCAGACGCAGCCAGTGTCAGCGCCTGGCCGTCATCCGGCAGCATACCCAGAATCCGCGCAGCAGCCTCTCCTGACGGTGTGCCGACGCCTGCGCTGCTGTTGATGAGCTGGTCGGCCATCAGCGCCAGCGCGATCACCACCGCGGCCAGCAGCACACAGCCGATCATCGCACCCAGGATAATCCCCCACCACATGGGGTTGTTCCTGCGGCGGGGCAGCCGGGGGCGCACCTGCCGCACCTCACCAGAATAGGTGGGCGTGGGCGGCGGCATATAAGACGCGGGCGGCGTGGCATAGGGTGAAAGTACTGGAGCCTGCTGCAAGGGCGCGGGCTGCTGGGCCGCAGCCTGTAGATACTGGGGTACAGGCGTGGGCTGCGTGACCTGCGCGGCATCCGGGCGGCGCGGTTGCGTATCGTGCAGCTTAGAGTCGCCGGGGCGTTCGATGGCCATGCGCAGCGCCTCAACCAGTTCCGCCGCCGTATGGTAGCGCTCCTGCGGCTTCTTACGCATCGTCTTATAGATGACCTGCTCCACCGCCGGGGTGACTGCCGGGTTGATGGCCCGTGCCGATGGCGGTGCGGCTGTGACCTGCATCACGGCGATGCTGTATGGGGTGTCGCTGTGAAACGGGCGGCGGCCTGTAGACATCTCAAACAGCATCACCCCCATCGAGTACAGGTCGCTGCGGGAATCCAGCGTGTGGCCCTGTGCCTGTTCCGGGCTCATATAGGCAGGGGTGCCCACCACCCCCTGCGTGGTGATGGTATTGCCCTGGCCCTCTGTGTTCAGGATGCGCGCGATGCCGAAATCCGTGACGAATGCGCCGCCGTCATCATCCATCAGGATGTTGCTCGGCTTCAGATCCCGGTGGAGAATGCCGCGCCCGTGCGCGTAATCCAGGGCCGGGGCGATCTGCTCAAGGATATCCAGCGCCTGTTCGACCTGCAGCGGACCTTTGGCCAGCAGATCGTCCACCGACCCGGCGTTCATATAGCGCATCACGATATAAGGCTGATTCTCGTACTGCCCGTAATCGTAAACGGGCACAATATTGCGGTGTTCCAACTGAGAGACGATGCGCGCTTCACGCTCGAAGCGCTGAAGGTAAGTGTCATCGTTCATCAGTTCACGCGGCAGCACTTTGATGGCAACCAGGCGGTTCATGGAGTTCTGGCGTGCACAGTAGACGGTTGCCATCCCACCGCGACCGATCCGGTTCAAGATTTCGTAACCGCCGATTTGTTTCCCAAGCAACTCGTCAGACATCCAGTGCCGCCTATCTTTCCCCACAATCCCTGTCATTATAAGCGAAACAGGGGGGTGATACCAAACCTCGGCTGCCCTGCCTGCCAGCGCTCACGAGATCATTGCACCCTGGCCACACGCTGGTACGTGCGGAACACGCTTCCCCGGAATTTCCCTGCGCCATGCCTTGCCTGCACCTGCTGCCTCGTATGGCCAAACCCACCCTCAACTTCCCGCAAAGATTGTCTAAACTACTGTTGTTTAATGCTGCTCATGTCGTTACACTGATTTTCATGAAGACGAGATAGGGATTGCCTATGTCTGAAGATCAGGTGTTTCGCGCCAACCTTATTGAAGGCATATCAAAGTTTCAGGGTGCGCGCGCGCGCGCCTTCTGGCAGGAAATGATCAGCCATCTGCGCGGTAAATCCGCAGAGCTGTTGAGTTTTGACGAAGTGCGCGCCCGCCTGCGGCTGCGCGAAGAGAGCTATAAAGGGCTGCAGGATGTGCCGCTGGAGCAGATCGTGGGCAGCGTGGGCCGCTACCGCGATTTCACCAACAACTTTCTGCCCCGCAGCAACAAGATGCAGGAGCGCTGGAGCCGTGTATATGCGCAGGCGCACAGCATGACCGGGCTTCCACCCATCGAACTCTACAAAGTGGGCGAGGTCTATTTCGTGCGCGATGGCAACCATCGCGTTTCGGTGGCCCGCCAGATTGGAGCCAAGACGATAGAAGCCCACGTGACCGAACTGCCGACCTCGGTGCATCTGCATCCCGGCATGACGGAAGAGGAACTGGACGGCGCGACGGCTTACGCCGCGTTTCTGGAAGAAACCGGGCTGGCACGCACGCGCCTGCACCATCAGCCCATGAACCTCAGCGAGCGCTCACGCTATGCTGACCTGATGGGCCACATCTACACCCATCTCTACATTATGGAGCAGGGTGCCCGCCAGGATGAGCACGGCACATCAATCACGCTCGAACAGGCCGCGGCGGATTGGTACGACAATGTCTATCGCCCTGCCGTGACGCTCATCCGCAAGCACGGCATCCTTGAGATGGTGCCGGGGCGCACCGAAGGTGACCTGTATCTGTGGCTGGTCGATCATCTGCGCGAGGTGCGCGAGCAGTACGGCGAAACCGCACCGGTGCGCCGTTTCAGCCACGCGCTGGTAGACTTTCTCGAAGACCGTAACCTCACCGTCCCGAAGGATCTGCTCACCGAAAAAGATGACTCCGTGATCCTTGCGCGGGCCGATGTCGAACGGGCTTTAGCCGAAATCCGCGCGCGCGAAGAATCGGCGGCGTCTGATGTCGGCGACAATCTCGGCGAGGGCAGTGACTTGCGGCAGAGCTAGCGCCAGCACACGCATTGTGTGGGGTGCAGGGGCAGCAGGACGAGGGCTTCACGCGCATCAGCGGGCTGCGTGGGTGCATGCTGCGCTCGTGGCGATCACGCCAGCACAAGCCGGTACCGCCGCGTGGCACAATCCGGGGCAGCGTTTGGCGCGTCAGCGCGCGGAACGCTGCCCCGCGTGGACCTTGCGGTTACTCCCAGGCCGGGTCGATCCACGATGCCATGTATTCCGGCTTTTCCATCTCCAAGGCCTGTACTGCCACGTGCAGCGGGTTAAACGTATCCACCATCACCGCCAGCTCTTCGGTCTTTTCCACGCCGATGGATTTTTCCGTTGCGCCAGGCTGCGGGCCGTGCGGGATTCCGCTCGGATGCAGCGTGATGTCGTAGCGGTCGATGCCCCGGCGCGACATGAAGTTGCCGTCGCAGTAATAGAGCACCTCGTCGCTGTTGACGTTCGAGTGATTGTACGGCGCGGGGATGCCTTCCGGGTGATAGTCGAACAGGCGCGGCACGAACGAGCACACCACGAAATTGCGCCCCTCAAACGTTTGGTGTACGGGCGGCGGTTGGTGAATGCGCCCGGTGATCGGTTCAAAGTCCCGCACATTGAAGATCCAGGGGTAGAGGTAACCATCCCACCCGACGACATCGTGCGGGTGATGGTCGAGGATATGGCGGCTGAGGGTGTCGCGCACCTTCACGCGCACCTCAAATTCCCCGGTTTCGGTGTGGGGGGTCAGGTTCTGTGGCAGGCGGAAATCGCGTTCGCAGTACGGCGCGTGCTCCAGGAGCTGGCCAAATTCGTTGCGGTAGCGCTTGGGGGGTTCGATCTGCGTCGGCGCTTCGATGACGAAGAAGCGCGCTTCGCCGTCATGCTGCATCTGCCAGGTGGTGCCGAAGGGGATGATGATGTAATCCCCCGGTTCAAACGCCAGTTCCCCGAACTGCGTATAGAGTGTGCCGCGCCCCTCGTGTACGAACCACACTTCATAGGCCTGCGCGTTGCGGTAGAAGTAGGTCATGCTGCTGCTCGGACGGCTGACGCTGAGCGTGAGGTCATGGTTGCCCAAAAGCACCCGCCGCGACGCCACCGCGTCGCCCCCGGTGGGAAGATCTTCCGTCCTGAATGCGCGGTGACGCAGCGCGCCATACTCCGCATACTCAACCTTTGTGGAGCCGAGCAGTTCGGTGTGTGCCACGCGCGGCGGCAGAAAATGGTGGTACAGAATGGACTGGATGCCGTGAAAGCCCTCCAGCCCCATCACTTCTTCGCGGTACAGCCCGCCATCGGGTCTGCGAAACTGGGTGTGCCGCTTGTGCGGGATCGCCCCCGCCTGTGTGTAATATGGCATATTTTAAGCTCCTGTTCCTAATCTGAACGGGTCTGATCTGTTCTGAACCAGCGTGGCACCAGGCCAGGAAACGTGAAGGGTGACTGCCAGCGCGCAGCGCACCACTTCAAGGCGTTGTGGGCAAACCGTTGCGGCAAAGCCCGGCCCCAGTTCCCGGTGAACCGCAGGTGCAGCGCCCATCGTTTCGCGTGCCAGCGCGTCCATATCCTGCACTGATGTGTTCCTGGGTGCCCGTGTTGACCCTGGCGCTTCAAGGTTTATTCTCGACGCCGCACGCGTTGGCGGTGTGGTGTCCGTGACTCATTCGCCACTCATTCGCCACTCATTCGCCGACGATGTTGCGCAGGATGCCCAGCCGCTCCACTTCCAGCTCCACCACATCGCCCGGTTTCAGCCATGGGCCCTCACCGCGTGTGACTTCCAGCAGGCAGCCCGTGCCCACCGTCCCCGATCCGATCACGTCGCCGGGGTAGAGCGTGACACCTGCGGAGGCCCGCGCCAGCATCTCGCCGAACGACCAGTGCAGGTCGCGCCAGGTGCCGCGCGAACGTTCCTCGCCGTTAACCCGCGCCACCATTTCCAGATCGTATACGCCGGGACGCCCCGCGTGACGGTCTTCCAGGAACGCTGGCGTCACCAGATACGGCCCGAACGATGCGGCGAAGTCCTTGCCTTTGGCCGGCCCCAGGCCAACGGCCATCTCCTGCCGCTGGATGTCGCGCGCTGACCAGTCGTTAAAGATCATATAGCCGAAGATGTGGCTTTCTGCGTCTTCCGGGCGGATGTCTCGCCCCTCTTTGCCGATGACGCATGCCACTTCCAGCTCGTAATCCAGCGCCTGCGAGCCGCGTGGGTACGGGATAACGTCATCCGGCCCAAACACAGCCTGATGGTTGGAGAAGTAGAACACCGGGATCTCGTACCATTCTTTGGGCACGCTGCGGCCACGATTTTCGTTCGCGGTCTTCACATGCTGCTCGAAGGCGTAAAAATCCCGCAGGCTGGTGAGGCGCTGCATGGGCGCGTGAAAGTGCGCCTCTTCTACGGGGACGATATCGTTCCCCTGCGCCGGGTTCATGAAGCTGTCCAGAATCCGGTCATCCATGAACGCGTTCAGCATCGCGCCATCGAACTGGATCCCGCTGTGCAGCACGCGGATTAATCCAGAGGGCATCAGCACCCCGGATCGCGGCGGCAGGTCTGGTGTGGAAAAGTAAACAAAACGCACAATCGTTACTCCGCAAAAAGTTCCGTGAAGCGCAGCGTAAATCCCGGCAGCAGCTCACCGCCGTTCCGCCTGTTTGTCAGCGCCAGCCTGATGTGTTCGGGCGCAGCGTCTGCGCGGCGTGGCCACACGCCGCACAGGCTGATGCGTCCTACAGATTGCCGCGTCGTTCCTGTTCCAGTTCCAGCGCCTCAAACAGCGCCTTGAAGTTCCCCGCGCCGAACCCGCGCGCCCCGTGCCGCTGGATCACTTCGATGAACGCCGTCGGGCGATCCTGAAGACCCCGGCTGAAGATCTGAAGCAGGTAGCCTTCGTCATCATAATCGACCAGGATACCCAGCTCTTTGATCTGATCCAGGCTCTCCCGCACGTTCACATCCTTCAGGCGCTCTGGCAGCGCATCGTAGTACGTATCCGGCACGCGCAGGAATTCGACACCGCGCTCGCGCAGTTCGCGCACGGTGGTCAGGATGTCGCCCGTAATCATGGCGACGTGCTGCACACCCGGCGTCATATAGTAATCCAGGTATTCCTCGATCTGGCTCTTCTTCTTGCCCTCGGCAGGTTCATTGATGGGGAACTTAACGCGCCCGTTGCCGTTGGCCATCACTTTGGACATCAGCGCCGAATATTCGGTGCTGATCTGGTCATCGCTGAAGCCCTGCAGCAGCCTGAAGCCCATCACATGGTGGTAGAAGTTTACCCAGTAATTCATCTTGCCCAGTTCAACATTGCCCACCATATGATCCACCGCGACCAGCCCGGTGGACTGCGCAGGAAGATCAATCCGGCGGTAGGATGGCATAAATGTGCCGTGATAATCGCTGCGATCCACGAACACATGCAGCACTTCCCCATAGGTATGAATGGCCGATGTGCGGATCACGCCGTTTTCATCGCTTTCTTCGCGCGCGGCCCATGCGCCGCGTGCCCCGCGGGAGGTCGTCGCGCGGTAGGCATCCTCCACGTTATCCACACCCAGCGCGATGACCTTCACACCGTCGCCGTGCAGCAGGTGGTGCGCCGCCATTTCGTCGCTCGGACGGTAGGGCGAAGACACCACAAAGCGGATGCTGCCGCTTTCCAGCACATAGGAGGCGAAGCGGCGGTTGCCGGTTTCCAGGCCGGAATAAGCCACCGGCCTGAACCCGAATGCCTTCCACCAGTAATACATGGTCTGCTTGGCGTTGCCCACCCACCAGTGGACGTGATCGATGGCGTTAATCTGAAGGTGGTCGGCTTCTTCGGTAATCGGGCGCTGTTCAATTGTCTGGTCTACCATTGTGTTTCTCCTCATGGCAACTAAAGTTTAATTAAAGTTCTGACTTAATAACCTCGGCCAGGCGCGCGATGCCTTCACGGATCGCATCCGGCGTGACCGCGCTGAAGTTCAGGCGCATGGTGTTGGCGTGCCCACCTTTGACGGCGAACGCGCTCCCTGGAATGTAGGCCACCTCGCGCGCGATGGCCCGTTCCAGCAGCGCCCAGGTGTCGATGTGTTCCGGCAGCGTCAGCCACACAAACAGGCCGCCGTCCGGCTGCGTCCAGTGGGCAATGCCGTTCAGGTGGCTTGTCAGCGCGTCCAGCATCGCCGTGCAGCGCGCCTGATTTTCTGCGTTCAGGCGCGCCAGGTGCGGTGCCAGTTCGCCGCTGGCCAGAAAGTGCGCGACAGCGCGCTGCGTCAGCGCTGACGATTCCAGGTCGATGGACTCGCGCACGACGGTCAACTGCGGGATCAGGT
>CAZQIJ010000149.1:0-9752 GCA_964592955.1 uncultured Anaerolineaceae bacterium | reverse complement strand
CCCCTAAGGTGTTTCCTCAGTCATCACATAAAACCACAGCAGGAATCAGAAAGCGCGTTACCAAATGACCTTGTTTGACAGTATGGCAGAGTCCTACGACGCCAACTTTACCGAGACTCATATTGGACGCTGGCTGCGGGGGCGGGTGCATGCGCGCCTGAACCAGCATTTTAAGGCCGGAGATCATGTGCTGGAACTGGGCTGTGGGACCGGGGAGGATGCACGGCACCTGGCAGCACAGGGTGTTCAAGTGACGGCGACCGACTCCAGTGGCTCCATGCTGGCGACAGCCCGCCGCAAGAACCTGCATACACCGCTGGCCACTTTCCAACACCTGGATCTGCTGGCGCTGCCTGCGGAAGGGTTAGCAGGTCCCTACGACGGGGTCTACTCGAATTTCGGCGTTCTGAACTGTATTGATAACTGGGGGGGGCTGGCAGCGTGGCTTGCGCCGCGCATTCCGCCACGCGGCAAGGTCGGTTTCGGGATCATGAGCCCCTGGTGTCTGTGGGAACTGGCATGGCATGGGGCGCATCTGCATTTTCGGCGCGCCACACGCCGCCTGCAAAAGGGAACGCACTTCAAGCTAAGCGGGGCGTTGGAGATGCCTGTGTACTATCCTCCGCCACGCCGCATCGCTGCGGAGTTCAGTCCGTGGTTTCGCCGCACGCACATCGAAGGTCTGGCGCTGTTTCTGCCTACAAGCGACTCTTATGGCGTCGTGGAGAAACGCCCCCGCCTGCTGTGGATGCTCACAGGGCTGGAAAGCCGCCTCGCCCCCCTGCCAGGACTGGCGCACTTCGCCGATCACTACTGGATTGAGTTTGAACGTCTGCCCTCGGAATAGAAGGCGCGCATCGGACAGCCAGGCGACAGATTGTGGATCTGCCGCCTGGTTGTGATGTTACATCTGCCCTTCTATTCTGAGCGCTGCAGACGTTTCTCTGCTTCGTGCCTCACCATTGCCACAATCCCCATCAAGCCCTGGCCTTTGCCCATCGAGATCTCTTTGCCGAAGAGTGTGAAGACGATATCTGTGTTGATGCTGGCCACCTGGCGGAGTGCAGCACCGGAAAGCGTTTCGTTCAGAATGACAGACATCGCCATGGCAGATAATCCCTGCGGGTTCAGCACGTCGAAGTAATACTTCAGCGTGCCGTCAGGCTGATCGACTGCCCATACATAAGCCTCGGATTCGCAGAACTGAACATGGTTTTCCTCTGAATGCGGGCGAACAGAAATCTGCTCTGGCACACGAGCTTCCGGAAAGCGATCCGCAATCTCGATCAGGTATTCGGCGCGTTCATTGCGGTCTGTAATCTGCGAAAAATCCGCAATGAGTTCCATAAGTTTTTCGGGATAATCAGTCATTCCAGGCTCCGAGTCTCGGCTGACAATCAACAGGACACCCTTCGGCAGCGCTGCTGCGAAGTGCCGGTGTCGTGGCTCTAGTATGGCAGTCATAACACAGCAGCACCAGCCCCCACGCTACTTTTCGATGGGCACACCCACAGCATTGCCCCACTCCGTCCAACTGCCATCATAATTGCGTACCCGTTCATAACCCAACAGGTATTTGAGGACAAACCAGGTGTGGCTGCTGCGCTCGCCGATGCGGCAGTAGGCAATAATGTCATCATCCTGGTTGAGTCCCTGCTCCTGCTGGTAGATCGCGCGCAGTTCGTCCGCGTTCTTAAACGTGCCATCTTCAGGATTCGCGGCGCGCGCCCAGGGCACGTTCTTCGCCCCTGGAATGTGACCGCCGCGCAGTGCGCCTTCCTGCGGGTAGTTGGGCATGTGAAGCAGCTCCCCGCTGTACTCACCGGGGCTGCGCACATCCACCAGCGGTTTACCGGCCTGGGTGTGCTGAAGCACCTGCTCGCGAAATGCCCGAATTTCGCTGTCATTCCGTTCCTGCGCCGTGTACTGCGTGGCCGCATAAGCAGGCACCTCGCGCACCAGTTCACGGCCTTCCTTTTCCCACTTCAGCCGCCCGCCGTCCAGCAGCTTTGCACGCGTGTGCCCGAACAACTGAAAGACCCAGAATGCGTAGGCTGCCCACCAGTTGTTCTTGTCGCCATAAAACACCACTGTCGTATCATTCGTGACGCCGATGCGAGACATAAGGCGCTCAAAACCGGCTTTATCGAGATAATCCCGGCGAACCGGATCATTCAGGTCATGCGTCCAGTCCACCTGTACCGCGCCAGGGATGTGCCCGGACGGATAGAGCAGCGGGTCTTCGTTGGACTCGATCAGGCGGATCCCAGAATCGCTGAGATGTTCAGCGACCCACTCTGTCGAAACGAGTACGTCAGAATGCGTGTAACCTCGGTTGCTGATGTCGTTCATACGGTCTCCTTTTCTCTCCTCAATAAATGAAAAGAGCCAACCCAGGGGAGGTTGGCTCTTTGCTGCACATGTTGGTCTAACACACGCTAAGGCGCACCTGCTCCTGGGAAGGTGAAAATATCGCAACACATACAACAACACAGGTGTGCGCAGCAGGGCTGGGTGTGGGCCAAGGGTGTGTGAAACATGACAGCAAAAGTAACACGTCCTGCTGCGGATTGCAAGCGTTTGCACAGTATGCGTCAGTGCCAACTTTGACTCATCTGGAACGGTTTGTGGCTGGAACACGTCTTGACTTGTGTGAAGCGCGGCTCCCGGAACCTACGGTTTGCCTTCGGTTATCGAACGTGGTCACTACTCTGACAATTCACGGGAATAAAATCGTGTAAGATCAAACAAGAGACCCTGTTCCTGGGGGTTATGCGCGGTGTTTGCGCACCTATACTGGAAGTAGGCACAGGAAATTACTGGAAGGTGTTTCATGGCGAAGATCATGTCTCCACTCAACAAGCCCGCTGCCGAGTTGGTGGTGGGGGAAGTCATTGCCACGACCTGCCCAACCTGCGGCGCACACACGCAGTTTACCTTTATCGGTGTGCAGCGCTGGCCGGAGCGCGTGGCTGCGCAGTTGGATATTCCTGCGGACTCTGCCCTCTGGCAGTGCGGTCACTGCCTGACGACGCTGCATGGGGTGTCGCTGCCACGCTGACGATGTCGCCATGTTGAGATTCCGCTATGCGGCTGAATGTCACACCAAACCTCACCCCCCATAAGCGCCTGTGCAATGGGGGGTTTTGATTCCTGCGGCGTGTTGCATCCTGTGCGAAGCGCATAACGACTCCGGTCTTGCTTAACCTTACCCCTTCGTTCTCCCTCTCCACGTGTCGAAAGCCGGTCGCCCACTGCAAAACGGGAGACATCAAATGAAGTCTCCCGTTTTTGATTCCCCGCACCGCCCCGGTTCATTAAGCGAACACAAGCGGTGGCCAGAAGTACCAGAGAAGGGTGGCCTGATAGGGGAAAAGAAGGTACTTCTCATGCGCCGTACCAAAAACAGTCATTACCAATTAAATTAACGTTTCTACGCTGCACGTGCAGCACAAACATTGTCAACTGTGTGGAAAGGAAGACCATGAACCGCAAAAAGTCTCTCTTAGTTTTCGCCGTTTTGGCTGTATCCCTGATTGTGCTGGCTGGAACCATCCAGGGCCAGGAAGGCACTACCGAAGGCGGTGAGTCAGGCATCACCGCATCACTGAACCCGGACGTTTCGGGCAACGTCGAATTCTGGCACTTCTGGGGGTCTCCGGTACGCCGCACCGCCGTTCGCCGCATTGTCGCAATGTGCGAACAGGCGCTGCCCAACATCACAGTTGAAGAAGTTTTCAAACCCTGGGGGGAAATCTGGACCGCGAATGTCGCGGCAGTTGCCGCCGGTTCCGGTATGCCGGATGTTATTGTGGAAGATCGCCCGCAATTGGCACGCATTGCAAGCGAAGGTATTCAACAAAGCCTCCAACACTATATTGATCGTGACGGCATCGACAGCGCGCGCTTCTACCCCTTCACCTGGGAACAAACCCTGTATGAAGGCGAGACCTATGGTATTCCGTTTGAAACCGATGTCCGTGTGCTTTTCTATAACAGAACCCTCTTTGAACAGGCAGGGCTCGACCCGAACGATCCGCCGCAGACCTGGGATGAGCTGGAAGCCTATGCCGATGCGCTCGATCTTCAGAATGAGGATGGCAGTTATTCCCGTATCGGCTTTTTCCCCTTGTGGAGCATTGGCGTGGATATCTGGGCGCAGACCACCGGACACCAATGGATTCAGGATGGGCGTCCGGTGTTGGATGATGCCGCTGTTACCGATACCCTGACCTGGATCAAAGGTTGGGTGGATCGTTACGGCGGTTGGGACACACTGGTAGAATTCCGCGCGAATTTCGCCGCACCTCCCAACGATATGTTTATGTCTGGCAGTGTGGCCATGATCAGCGATATAGGAGGTTACAGCTCGATTCTTAACTTCTACCGCCCCCGCATCACACTTGATGACGGTTCTCAGCAGGAGATCGATTGGGGTGTTGCGCTGCTGCCCTACCGCGATCAGCCGTCTTCAGCCAGCGGCGGTTTCGCCCTCTCTATTCCGACCGGGGCAGAAAACCCTGAGGCTGCCTGGGAATTCATCAAGTGCGCCACCAGCCCGGAGGCGCAGGCATCGTGGGCACGGGATACCTATGCCATGCCCAGCGATACGGCGGCAGCACGTGACCCGATCCTGATGGCTGACCCTAAATGGGAATTCCTGGTGAACGCCATGGACTATAGCACTACCACCCCCTTCGTTGGCGCGTATCCGAACTGGCGCGAACAGCTTGACCAGCGCTCCGAGCAGTTGTGGCGCGGCGAACTCGGCATCGAACAGGCGGTGCAGGAAGCGCAGCAAAGTATCGACCAGATCCTGGAGCAAAACCAGTAATTCGTTTCATCCGTCGTTTGTACGGGGGAAGGGGACTGCCTGGGCCCCTTCTCTAAGCACAATCAGATTAACCATGTGGGATTGCAGGCGCGCACGCGGTGTTCGCCTGCCAGTACAAACCGTCAAGATCTCGGTAACTGTACTTCTTAGCCCACCAATGCAGATTTGACCTAAGACAACCCATGCTTCATACGAAGGACGTTCCGACAAACTTTGTCTGGCTGTCTACTAGCCTGAGGAGTAACCATCCGTGGAAGGGATAACGAGCCGCGAGGCCGCCCCTGGGCTTCGCACAGAACAGCGAACGACTTATCGCGGATGGCTGGCACTTCCGCTGTCTACGCGGGAAGCTATTACAGGGTGGCTGTTTGCGCTGCCCTGGGTCATCGGGTTTCTGGTTTTCACTGCCGGGCCGATGCTCTATTCACTGGTAGTCAGTTTTACAGAGTACAACATTATCCGCGCCCCAGAGTGGGTGGGTATTCAGAACTACGACAACATCCTGACGAATGACAGTATGTTCTGGAAATCGATTGAGAATACATTCTGGTTGGTTGGGTTCAAGGTACCTGTGGTCATGGTGGCTGCGCTGATGATCGCGCTGCTGCTGAACCGCAATCTGCGCGGCAGCAAGTTCTTCCGTGCGATCATTTACCTGCCAAACATCTTTTCTGGCGTTGCGGCGGTGTTTCTGTGGCAGTGGATTCTTGCGCCGCAGGGCCTGCTGAACACCTCACTCGAAGCGATCGGCATCGATGGCCCGGCCTGGTTTGCCGATCCTGCCTGGACGAAACCCGGCCTCATCGTCATGGGGATGTGGTGGATTGGCGGCAACGTGCTGGTGTACCTGGCCGGGCTGCGCGCCATCCCCAAAGAGCTTTACGAAGCCGCCGAAATTGACGGCGCAGACGGGCTGGCAAAAGTCCGTTACGTGACGCTGCCCCTGCTTTCGCCTACGATTTTCTTCCAGATTGTGACGACCATCATCGGCACCTTCCAGATTTTCTCCACGGTCTACATCATCACCGGGCAGAATTCCGCGCTTGGCGGTCCAGGACAATCGCTGCTGTTCTATGTGCTGTACCTGTATAACCGGGCCTTCGGTAAGGTGGGGGTCGGCGGGTTCCAGATGGGCTATGCCTCTGCACTGGCCTGGATTTTGTTTCTCATCATTCTGGCAGTAACGTTCATCCAGCTCCGCCTGGCGAAGCGCTGGGTCTATTATGAGACGGAAGGTAAATAATGGCGGTAAGGCGCTCTGTTGTGACGCGAAAGCTGGAGAGCAGCGTCTCCTGGCTGCTGCTGGCTGGCATCAGTTTCCTGTTTATGGTGCCGTTGTTCTGGATGATCTCAACTTCGCTGAAGACCCCTCAGGATCTGGTGGGGTTCCGCTGGATACCTGAGACCTTCGCCTGGGAAAATTACGCCGAAGCGTTCAGCTTCGGTATGTGGCCGCGCTGGACGTTCAACACGCTCATCATCACCGCGGTGAGCGTTTTCGGAACCGTGATTTCGTCATCTCTGGTGGCCTATAGCTTCGCGCGGCTGCGCTGGCGCGGGCGCGATACGCTGTTCGGTGTGGTGCTGGCCACCATGATGCTGCCGGGTGTGGTGACGCTCATCCCGCAGTTCATCCTGTTTTCCAAGCTGCCGGCATTCGGTTTTCAGGGGTCGCCGGTGTGGGTTAACACCTTTCTGCCGCTTACGGTTCCGGCCTTTGCCGGCAACGCGTTCTACATCTTCCTGCTGCGGCAGTTTATGCGCGGCATTTCGATGGATCTCTCTGAAGCTGCCCGGATCGATGGCGCGTCTGAACTGCGCATCTGGTGGAGTATTATTCTGCCGCTCAGCAAACCCGTGCTGGCCACAGTTGCGATCTTCGCCTTTCAGGGCGTGTGGCAGGACTTTATGGGGCCGCTGCTCTATCTGCAAAGCGAACACCTCTATACGCTTCAGCTTGGCCTGCGCCAGTTTGAATTTGCGGCAGGTGGGGCCCCTGCCTGGAACTGGCTGATGGCGGCCAGCCTGGTGATCATGACACCCGTACTGGTGATTTATCTGTTGTTTCAGCAGCATTTCATCGAAGGCTTCAACATTACCGGGATGCGCGACAAATAGCGCGCCTGGCTGCCTGTGCCGTGAATAAGGAGATGAGACATGCAAATTCATGCATTCAATACAGGGATAATCCAGGTGAAGGAGAATTACCGCGCGGCTCCGGGCGGTAACCGGCTGTTCCGTTTGAGCAGCATCGTGGCGGACTTGCGCTTCAGGCCCATTCCGGTGTTTGTGTGGGTCATTGAGCACCCGGAAGGGGTGATTGTGGTCGATACCGGGTTGTGTGCCGCGATGCAGGATAGCGCCTATTTTCCGCGCGTTCAGCGCCCATACTGGCAGTCGCAGTACCGGTTTCATGTCCAGCCCGAAGAAGAAATCGGGCCACGGTTGCGAAGCGTGGGCATCGCGCCCGGTGATGTGCGCTGGGTTGTGTTAACGCACACCCATTTTGACCATACGGGCGGCCTCCACCACTTTCCACACGCCAACGTTCTGTTTACCGCACGCGAATATCGAGACGCCATGGCTCTGCGGTCAGCACATTTCGCGCTGCCAGAAAAATGGCCGGGGTCTCTGGTGCCCTATGAGGTGGCTTTCGGGCCGTCGTCTCTGGGCGCTTTTTCGCAGAGCCATACCCTCACGCGGGCAGGTGATGTTCATGTGGTCCCCACGCCCGGCCATACCCCGGGGCACCAGTCGGTGATTGTGCAGACGGATGACATGCTCTGTTTCCTGGGGGGCGACACATCATTTGACCAGGCGGCGCTGGTAGAGAACCTGGTTGATGCCCCCACCGTGAACCGCTTTCTGTGGCAAGACACACGTCAGCGTATTCTGGACTATGCACGCAGCGCACCGCTTGTCTACCTCACAACCCACGATTTTGAGACAGAGTCGCGCCTGGCGCAGCGCAGCGTACTGACGCCGTTTGCCAGGGTCGCCGTCTGAGCGAGTCAAAGACAGGCTCAGGGGGCTGCGCGGCGGTTGTGGCGTCGCGGTGCGCGTGTTTCGTGGCTCTTACACAGTGTTCATGCAAATGCCAGACATGTCTAAGGCGTTATCAGTGTAATTACAATGGTAATGTCTATAGTGAAGGAGTGACTCAATGCGTAAGTTCGCCCTCTTGATGTTTGCAGTAGGTCTTATGGCTGCCATGTCTCTAACAAGCGCGGCGCAGGATACAACGCCGGAAGTAACCCCGGACGCTGGCACTGCGGCGACACCAGAAGCAGCACAGACCGAAGCAGCAGGTGGTGCGGAGACCATCACCACGACGATTCGTCTTGCCCACTTCGCCCCAGACGCGCCCGACCTGCTCGCCTATGTTGATGGCGCACCCAGCGGCATCCAGGCACTCAGCTACCCGGCGGTAACGGGATGGGTCGAGATTCCGGCAGAGACGTTCACCATCATGCTGATTCCGGTGGGGGGTGCGCAGAGCCAGGCTGTACTTGGTCCAATTACGCTGACACGCTCCAGCGACCAGTGGACGACAATCGCCGTAGTAGGTTCTGCCGCCAATAACACCCTGGCAGCATACAGCTTCACCCAGGACTTCAGCCCGATCCCGGAAAACTGCGCGCGTGTGACCGTTCTCCATGCCATTGAAGGCGCGCCCGCTGTTGATGTCCGCGCGGACGATACCCTGCTGGCCAGCGGCCTCGGTTTTCCGGGGGGGGATGTCGCAGAATCCGTACAGGCACCGGATGGCGTTGAAGGCTGCGCGAGCGCTGCCTCTATGGATAATGGCGACAGCCCAGACGCGCTCGTCATGACTGACGCACCAGAGATGGCAGAAACGGCTGAGGCTGACGAAGCTGACGAAGCCGAAGTTGCTGCGACAGACGAGGCGAATGCAGACGACAGCGCCAGCGACCCGATGACGGGTGACGCGATGGCGTTCGGTTCAGCCATCACCTGCCGCCGCCTGGAAAACGACATGATGCCGACCATCAGTGTCGCCACCGATGAACCAGACCTGACCGTTACGGAAGATATCAACGCGACTGAAGAAGCGCAGATGACCGCTACCGAAGAAACAGAAAGCGCCACAACCGAGGCTGCCGAAACCAGCGCCATGACCCAGACGGGAACGGCAGTTAACGGCGAACGCTTCGAGAACTGCGGCTACACCTTCGATGTGCCTGCTGGCACGTATAACGTTAACGTTGGCCCCAGCGGCAATGCCGAGGCCGGCGCACTGCTGGCGCTTCCTGGCACAGGCTTTGTGGCAAATACCTACTACCTCATTGCTGCCATCGGCACCACCGACGCGCCCAGCGTTTTTGTCTACCAGAACACCGCTGCCGCCCTCAGCGGAATCCTGGGTGACGACACTATGGACGCCACCGAGGAAGCTGTGGACGAAGTAACCAGCGAACCGACAATCCAACCCACCGCCGAACCGACTCTGGAAGCAACACCGGAAGTTACGGCGACACCGGGATCGTAGCACCACCCTGATGGAGAAACATGGAGAAACATAACCAGGTTCTGTTGACACGCATGGCTGCCAGGGGCCCCAAAACAGGTACAAACGTCAAAACCCCAGCGCACATGATTTTTCGCAGCGACAAAGCATACCTCGCCGTTACAACATACCCATCCGTCTTCGTTTAACCCTGAGATCTGAATGAAGCAGCGCTGCGATGGGGTGCGGTTATCGGCTGCACCCCGTCCGCCTGAATGCAGAGCGTCACGTGTGTTGTTTTAGGCTATGTGTAAATACTCAGGCAGGCGGTTGGGGGGTGCTGCCCCCCAAACCCCCCGCCAACTTTTTGTAAAAAGTTGGCTCAAAAACTTCTAAATTCTTTTACCGTTTGTGGTCAAAAATAAAAGTTTGACCATTTCTCACAAAAGG
>CAZQIJ010000148.1:0-9773 GCA_964592955.1 uncultured Anaerolineaceae bacterium | reverse complement strand
GGAAGAGGAAGGTACGTTCCACGCCCACCCCATGGCTGGCAATACGGCGCACGGTGAAGGTTTTTTCGTTGCCCCCCCCACGCACGCGGATGACCACGCCCTGGAAAACCTGAACACGTTCACGGTTGCCCTCGATGATGCGCAGATGCACCTTAACGGTGTCGCCAGAGCGCACATCAGGGAAGCCGCGATCCTGCATTTCCGCGAACTTCATCAGTTCCTGATTCATGATAACTGCGTCCTTTCAAAAAACGCGCCGCGTGATGTTACGGCGCATTTATCGCTGTTGTTTGTCGAAGGAACAAACATTATAGCAGTTCCCCGGTACTGAACAAGGGTACGCAAAGCGCCACAGGGGGGCGAGATTCTGCGTGCGTGTATGTTGGGGCGGCTGCGCGTGGATACCGGCAGCCGCCGAACCGACAGCGCAGGCTAATGTCCCAGAAAATCGAGGGTCTGCTGTTCCCAGTCCCACAGGTCCATGCCCTGGTGCATTCTGACGAGTTTCTGAAGCCGTGGGAAACCATCGGCAAATTCGCGCGCCCACTCGCGGGCAAAGTCCCCGTTCTGAATTTCTTCTAACGTCACTTCCATGAGCCGTTCCAGCTTCAGGTCCTTAAAGCGGTCGATGCGTGTGAAGGTGCCATACTGCCCGGTGCGGTTGTTCTGCAGGATGGCGTTCAGCAGGCCCACCCGGTCTGCCTGCTGAAGGTAATCGTTGAATTTGCCGCTCAGGTAGAGATCCGGCAGCGCTGCCTCTGCCGGATACCCAGACCGCAGCAGCAGCGAAGCGGCGGTCACCATGATGTGATGAAAGGCCGGGATGATGGCCTGCTGCACAAACAGGCTGAGCTGTGCTTCCTGCTCCATCGTGATTTCAACAGCGCCGCCGCGCAGCGCCCCCACCGCCAGGGCTACCGCCAGCACGGTGGGCCAGGCTTTGCGGCTGGCATCCTGCCCCACCGCCACAAAACTGTGATAGCCGTCCTGGTTCAGGTAGGCGGCGCGCACGGTCTCGCCATCCACGCGCGGCGAAACCATCCCCACATCCACAAAGGTCGGCGCTTCGATGTACCCGTAGGCCACGTTATAGGCGCTGCTGAAGATCAGGCTGTGGCCGCGCTGAAGATAGGGCGATATGCTGCCCATGTAGATTTCAGGCATATATTCGTCAGACGCCAGCAGCAGCAGCACCGGCGACCGCCGCGCCACCTCAGACGCGCTGGCGATGGGGACAGAGTCGCCTTCGGCAGCGGTGCTTTGGTCTGCATTCAGCACCGCGACGATTACCGGGATACCGCTGTCGCGCAGGTTCAGCGCCATCGCGCGCGCCACCGGGTTATAGCCCACCACGCCCACCGTCTTACCAGCCAGCGCCTGGATATCGCCGCTGTCTTCATGATGTACCATCGACATAAATCGCCGTCCTCTGTTAATGTGTTGATGTTGGGTGCAGGCCGCACGCCGCCGCTACGCTCTGCCGCCGAGCGTCTGCCGCACGCGCTCGCCCAGGTCGCGCAGCCCGCCCCGCACCATCGCGGTGACCATCACCGGCGGGGTGAGCAGGGTGGCCAGGTCTGGCGAAATCTGGCGTGTGATGAGCCTGCCGAGCAGGTCGCGGGTGGCCGCGTCTGTGAACATCCAGCGCGATACGGTGTTGAGCACCCATTCGGGCGGCTGGGGCGCATACAGCGTCATCTGCACGCGGTTGACCACCGTGCGGTACATGCTGTAGGTTCTGATGCGCACCGTCTCATCGTACCACGCCAGCGCCTCTTGCCACGTCAGTTCGCCGCTGTCCCACTTACGAATGGCATACGCGAGCGCCTTTGCCATAAACACGGCATTGTAGATCCCCTGCCCATCCAGCGGGTCTTTCATATGATAGGCATCGCCCACCAGCGCCCACCCATTGCCACCCGGCTGGCGGTACAGGTTGGCCACATTGCGCATCCCGCGCACACTGGTGATGCGTTCTGCGTTTTGCAGCCGTTCCCATACCAGCGGTTGGCGGCGCAGCAGATCCATATACACGCTTTCCATCTGGCCGGGCAGCGATTCAAACTGCGCAGACTGCCCCTCCACCGCCACCGCCGCCGTGTTGTCGGCGCTGTCCATCACCAGGTAGGCAAAGCCCGGTGCGCCAGCGTACCCCACAGAAGCTGCACCGTCTGCGTCGTAGGGGCGCACGTTCTGCCAGTAGGCATAGTAGATCGATGCCGGATAATCGCTGTGTTCGTCCGTGACCTGGGCACCCGCCTTGCGCGCAACCGTGCTGAAGCGGCCATCTGCCCCCACCACCACACGTGCCCGAATTTCCTGCAGGGGTGCGTCGCGCACGGTGGTACAGCGTCCAATGATACCGGTCACTGCGTCACCTTCCCAAAGCAGATCGCTGACGGCGAAATTCTGCCAGCCTGTCACCCCAGGAAACCGCAGCGCATTTTCCCACAGCGCCGCGTCGAACCGCCCGCGATCCACCGCATAGGCATAATCGCGCCGGTGGCTTTCCGGCAGCGCGATGCCAAACTGGTTTTCTGCTGAGAGTACCTGCACCATCCGCCGGATTTTGGGCGTCCCGCGCGCATACTGTGCTTCGTCTGCGCCGATTTCATCGAGCATCGCCATCGTCGCAGAGAAGATAATCGGTGAAGACACCGCAGGCAGGCTGGGCAGCGTATCGCGTTCCACCATCAGCACCCGCAGCCCCTGCCTGCCCAACCGCGCGGCCAGCGTAGACCCCGCCGGACGCCCACCTACAATAATGACATCATATGCATCCATCATCGCCATCCTTACAGTAAATCGACCTGGCAATTTTACCGCAACTTCTTGAGGACTTGCTGAGACAACGGTTCTGGGGGTACATTCGGATTGTGGGGGGGTGCTGGGCGCATCTGTGTGTTCGCCCCCCGTTTCCGAATGCAACGCTTCTGGACGCTGCTTGCACGGTACCTTAAGGCTACGAAGACAAAAACCATTGCATTCTTTTGGGTAGTACGATACAACTGACGCGAAAACGCGTAACAAACGGAAAGGAAACGGTTGTGGGAACAACAAGGCCAGTTATACTCGTGGTTGATGATGACCCCAGTATTGCGGAACTCATCAGAACCATGCTGGGACGTGCGGGCTTTGATGCGATGATCGCCGGCAACGCCAAAGAAGCCGAAACAGGGCTGCGCTCACAGCCGATGCCGCATATGATGATTCTGGATCTGATGCTGCCTGATATCAGCGGGCTGGATTTTCTGAAGCAGGTGCGCGCTCAGTCTCAGTACGACGAACTGCCGGTACTGATCCTGTCTGCCCTGGTTGATCCTGACGAAATCCGCGCCGGGTTGGCCGCCGGAGCAGACCGGTATGTGACGAAACCCTACCTGGCAAATAACCTGATCCCGACCGTGAACGATCTCATGCGCATGGGTCGGGTTCGCAAGTAACGCTGCATTTACAGCAATCTCAAGCAGAAACCACAGTTCTGCGCCATAATCCAGGAAACCGGTGAACAGTGCACAGTGACAAACGATTACGGATGCGATTATGGAATACGTGGCAATGAGTGATGCGGAACTGACCATTCTCAGTCTGCTGGCAGAAGCGCCGCGCTATGGGCACGAGATTCAGCAGCTTTTTGATGATCGTGGTCTGCGCGAATGGGTGACGGTAGGTTTCGCGTCGATCTTTTACCTGTTGAACAAGCTTGAACGTCAGGGGGTGGTGGATGCTGAACTGCGCCCTGAATCCAATGGCCCCGCCCGTAAGCTTTACCGTCTTACCGATGCCGGTCGCGGGGTGCTGCAAACGGCCGTTGGCGACCTGCTGCGCCAACCCCGTGCCCTGGGAACCGGGTTTGAACTGGGGCTGGCCAACATCGACGTGCTGAATCCGCAGCAGGTTTACCGCACGCTCACCCACCATCGCGGCGACCTGCGCCTGCGCCTGGATACCATCGAGAAGGCCTGGGACCGCCACCAGCGCGAAACGCACGTGAGCGACAACATCCGCGCGCTGTATACGCACAGCATTGCCATGATGCGTGCCGAATTGGAATGGCTTAACGGCTTTCTGGACGACTGGCTGAAGCGCTACCCGGCGGCAGACCGCCCGCCCACGCATCCGGCTCGCGAAGACTCCGCAGGGCATTCTTCTGCCCCTACGGTGATACACCGCAATGCGACGCCAGACCCTGCCAAGATGATCCAGCGTCTGAAGCGTCCGCCCAGGCAGGAATAACTTCATACATCCGGTAGCGTGGCGGCGCAATCACCGCCGACACGGAAAACCCGCGTTGACTCAGGGCGTTCAGCCAGGGCGCAGCGTGTGCCTGCGCTGGCGCAATGAGGTAGCGTGGCGCAGGGTCGGGGTTACACAGCGCATCTGCGGCCTGAACTTCAGGCGCGGGATAATACACGCGGCGTTTATCTGACCACGGCCCCAGATAGTACCCCATTTCCCATCCCAGCCAATAATCGTAAATGATGGTGCCCAGGGATTTGGCGTTGAGCAGGTCAGCCAGCGCGATGATCTGGTCATCACGGGGGCGCGTATCGGTGGGGTAGGTGGCCTGGCTCAGCAGCATCACTCCGGCGAGTGTGCCCAACGCCAGCGCATTCGCCCGGCGCGCGCCGCCCGGCAAACGGGTTCGTAAACGCTGCACCCGGAACACAAGCCCCCGCGCCAGCAGCAGCGCCAGCAGCGGCAGCAGCGGCAGCAGGTAGCGATCATAGGTATTCAACGCAATGAGCCAATGTGCCAGCATGTAGGCGGCGCAGTAACCCGCCAGCAGCCGGCCAGACCGCCCCCCAGGACGCACCAGCAGCACGAGCGCCCCTGCCGCCCCAAACATGCCCGCGCCATAACTGAGCCATGTTTGCAGGCGCGGCAGGATTTCGTCTGGGCGCACGAGAAACCGCTCAGGGTTGTTGTTGGCTGCCGCCAGGGCGAAGATGCTGGTTTCGCCGCGCGCCATGTCCCACAGCAGCAGCAGCAGTATCCCGCCAGCAAACGCCGCCGCAAACCACCCTACAGCGCGCCGCGCAGCACCGCCACCACCCATGACCAGCAGCGCCAGAACCAGCGGCAGGTAGAGCGCGCCCTGCTGCTTGCTGGCCACGCTAAGCGCCAGCAGTAACCCACTCCACCCGCCGCGACCACGCACCGCCGCCAGCAGCGCCGCGACCATCCAGGCCAGCATCAGCATATCTGTGAAAGCAGTCGCGCTGAAGCTCACGAGGTAAGGTGACAACCCGGCCAGCAGCGCCGCCGCCAGCCCGGTTTGTGCGTCATAAAGGCGCTGGCCAAGCGCAAAGACCAGCGCCGTGATGACTAGCCCGGCAAAGACATTGGGCAGGCGTGCAGAAAACTCCCCGCGCCGCAGGTCGAGATCCAGCACGCCCTGATCATTGACGTAGACACCCGTGAACTGCATCGAGAGCGCGGCGGCATACAGGCTCAGCGGCGGTTTATCCAGCGGGCCGGTGAGCATCCATTCCCCATGGACTGCCGCAGCCCGTGCGAAGGTCGCAAACAGGGCTTCGTCCGGGTGAAACCGCACATCGCGCGTGACGGCGTTAAAGCGCAGCCACGCCGCCAGCAGCAGAACCGCGAGCAAACCAGCCTTCAACGCAGATCAGGCCGGGGTTGAATCCAGCATGTAGCGTGCCAGCAGATGGCTGCTGTGCTGCAAACTGTCGCGGTGCGTTCGCTCGTAGCTGTGCGAGGCGGCAATGCCAGGCCCAGCCAGCCCCCCCCTGGCCTCGCCCCCCGCCCGCCAGAACGCCGTCCCATCTGAGGAATAATATACGTAGATATCGACCTTGTGCGCGATGTTAAACGTGGCAGCCAGGCGGCGCAGTTTGTTGTTCATGTCGAAATGGTAAGGGCCGCCGCCGTCCTTCACGCAGATGCTTACCGAGTATTCGTCGGAGTTCTGGCCTTCCCCAATCGCTCCCATATCGACCGAGAGCAGTTCGACAACCTCTGCCGGGAACCCGGCAGCGCCCCCATGCCCGACTTCCTCGTAGTTCGCCACTTGCAGGTAGACATCCTGCGGCGGTGTGAGAGCGGCCTGCTTAATGGCCAGCAGCGCGCCATACAGGCAGGCAACACCCGCTTTGTCATCCAGAAAGCGAGACTTGATGAACCCGGTATCGGTCAGCTCCACGCGCGGATCAACAAAGATGAAATCCCCCACGTCCACGCCAAGCGCGCGGGTTTCCGCCGCGCTCTCGGTCCTGGCATCCAGGCGGATTTCCATCGTATCTTCATTGCGTTCGGACTTCTGAATACTGGCGTTGACGTGCGTGCTGGTGTTCACGGGCACCAGGGTGCCGCGCAGATGACGGTTGTCGTGGGTGCGCACGGTGACCCCTTCGTTTTCCGCGCCGGGCAGCAGAATGCCGCCGAGTTTGGTCACCTTCAAACGACCGTTGGACTTGATTTCCTTGACCATCAGGCCCAGCGTGTCGGTATGCGCGGTGAGGCCGATGGGGGCGGCACTGGACGCGCCTGGCAGCTTCATCATCAGCGCGCCTTTACGGATCGTCCAGATTTCCAGCATGTTCAGCGCTGCAAAGCGCTGGTGGCAGTAGTCCATCGCCTCATGGTAGTAACCGGTGGGGCTGTGAATGTTCAACAGCCCCACAAGGAAATCAACAACAGAGTCAACAGGGATTGCGAGCGAATCATTCACGGGGAACTCTCCGAAATAATGCTGCGGGTCAGTGGTGCGGGTGGGGCTGCACCAGACGGAATGTAACCCAGAAATGCGAATCCGTAAATGCGCGGCTGTGCCCAGCAGCCCTGATATGAACCTGGCTTCAATTGCTTCATGGATCAACCAATTTAAATCCGCCGGATTTTGGGGCGGACGAGGCAGGCCTCGTCCCTACGATTGTGCGTGTTCGTTTTGATTTCTCCATCAGTTGCTTGGGTGCATTTCACTTTGTTGGGGGATCAGCGTGGATTACCCTAATTTGGGTACAAACACCGGGTACGGGCCCCAATAACTTGAAATGCACCCCAGTTGCTTCGGCTGCTTGTCAGGCAGTGCTTTCGGGCATCTGCTTTTATACGAATTTGAACACTTTTTTAAGGTCTTTCGGTGTACGATGATCCTGTGGAGGTGCGCGACACGCAGAGCGCATAAGGATGAACGATGACAGACTACAAACGACTTTCCCGGACCGAATGGCAGTGGATGGACGGCAGCAAATACCACGCCGTGCGTTATTTCCCCAAGCAGGGGACGCTCATCGGGTCTGCCTGGATTGACACCACCGAAGGCCCCCAGTTCGAAGGCGGATTCTCGCAGAAGGTCGAGACCTTTCTTGAATTCGGGCTGCCGCAGAACATCAGCGCGCCGCAGGCGGTGAGCGACGAGATCCGCGCGCTGCTGGCAGTCGTCAGAAAACCACGAGGGCTGCTTAAATGGCTGCACCGCGACCAGTAACGGTTCACGCGCACGCCTACGCGGGTGGTGCACCGCGACCAGTAACGGTTCACGCGCACGCCTACGCGGGTGGTGTGTTTTGAGCACGGAACCTGTTGTACCGCGCAAATGGACACTGCGTGCGCACAGCCAGCAGGTTGTATTCACAAAAGGCAACCAGGAAAGCGCACGCCATGTGATTATGAAGGCGCTGCTGTGGGGGCTGTACCTGCCAGATTACCCCACCCTGACCATCGAAGTGCGCATCGGCGACAAATACAAGCCTGACCTTGTGGCGTTTGACCCCAACCCCGCGCTGGTATTCCAGGCACAGGCGAAGCCGCTTTTCTGGGGAGAATCTGGCGTGGTGGGGGAAGACAAGCTTTACTCTATCCTCAGGCGGTTTCCCGGCACCCATTTTGCATTCGCCAAGTGGGAGATGAACCTTTCTCCTGTACAGAAAATGGTGGCGGATGCGGCGGCACAGGTCAGGCGCAGCGCGCCCATTGACCTTCTGCGCTTTACCACGGCCCGCGCCTCACAGTTTATCAGCGCCGCTGGCGATGTGCGGATTTCGCACGGAGAGGTCGATTGGGTGCGCATTGAACCCGGCTGATGTGGCGCTGGCCAGTCTTTGCTTTGTGGAATATTTGCGCGATTGCGTCTACACTTCTTGTGGTAAAACGCAGCAGTGCTGGCATGATGGACGACATCTGAGGCTGTTCCAGACAAAGCAACGCGCCACCAAGTTGGGCGGGCAGGGACATTGCCCCGCCCCTGCAAGGGATTGATTGTTCTCGTAACTGCTCAGGGATCTTTGCCCCCTCACCCCTAAATCCCCTCTCCTCAGCACGCAGGGGCGAGGGGACTTTCTGGCCTGCGGTTCACCCCCATCTCCCACTGACGAGAGAAGGGGGCAGCGGGGATGAGGGCATGAGGGCATGAGGGGGATGAAAAGCGCAGCAGAACCTACCGGAGTCGTTACTTATTCTCTTGCAATAGCCTGAAACGACTCTCAGTTTGGGATCGTCTTACCGTCAATGATCGCAATCAGCGGAGACACAGGAGACTACCGGATGACCGTTAGGATCTACATTGGACGTGATCCGCAAAGCGGCGTCGAAAACCCCTTCGAGCACACTTTCGAGCGGCGCGCCAGCATTCAGATCGCCCGCCTGATGTGGAGCAGCTACCAGCGCAGCAGCCTGCATTACAGCGTGCTTGTCAACCTGGCCCATCCGCCCATAGACATGCTCATTATCACCAACGATGGCCTGGGGTTGATTGAACTTAAGGATTACAGCAGCCCGGTTGCCGGAACAGAATCACGCCCCTGGCACCTGCTGGACGAACGCGGTCGCCCCGCCGAAGCCGTGAAAAGCGGCTCCAAACACATCAACCCTTTCGACCAGGTGCGCACCTACCGCAACAAGATGCTGCGTGTGCTGAAGGCCTCGGCAGAGCGCCTGGATGTGCTGCCGCGCTGGTTCACCAAAGGTGAGAAAGGGGATTTCAGGCTTCAGGCAGCGGTGGTTTTCACAGGGGTGAAGTTCAACATGAGCCGCATCAAAATTCACCCGCGTGCCGGACGCCCCTGGTTTTCGATGATGTATCCTGAAGATGTGGATGAATGGGCGCAGAGCCTGTCGTTTGGCAGCAGCAGTCACGGCAACATCAAATACCGGCTGACCGATGAGCAGATCGCGTGCCTGGCGCAGCAGGTCTTCAGCATGACCGAATGGACCGAGATCAACGGCCTGCTGGCGGCAGCGGAGAGCCTGGAATCTTCAGGTTACCTGTGGCTGGTGGTGGATGAGCGCGAAACCCATGCCTTCCCGCTGGATCGAGACGAGATCCTCATCGGGCGGCTGCCGGAAAACGCCATTGTGCTGTCGCAGGATATTTATCCCAGCGTTTCGCGCACCCATGCCAAGCTGCGGCGCGTGGGACAGGACATCATGATTAGTGACTGCGGGAGCCGTCATGGCACGTGGCTGAATCATATGCGGCTGATGACCGGGCAGGAGGTGCCCTTGGCTCCGGGCGACCGGGTGGTGCTGGGGACATGTGACGCCAACGGGCACGCGCTTACTGGGGCGTGTACGCTGATCTTCCGCGCGGAACTGCCCATGACCGATGCCACCATTGGCATTACGCCGCTGGGCCCGGAACTGCTGGAGTGAGGCCGTGTGTGTGTTGGCAACCTCACAATTTGTTGATTCGCCGCGCCGGGTTTCTGGGTTACAATCTAGGCAGTTAACGGCCTATCATAACACTTGAGGTTGGCGCACACGATGGGTGATACATTCGATAAGCTCAAGGAACTGCTCGCCAAACAGGG
>CAZQIJ010000147.1:0-9851 GCA_964592955.1 uncultured Anaerolineaceae bacterium | reverse complement strand
TATTCCAAGAAAATAGTCAATCACTTGTAGGGGCGGGGCACTGTCCCCGCCCGCCCAAATCGGTGGCTGGTTTTTTGTCTGGTACAGCCTAAAGCGCGAGGATTCCCGTCACCAGCGCCAGAAGCACACCTCCCGCTATAACACTGCCGAGCTGCCCGGCGGTGTTTGCGCCCATCGCATGCATGAGGATGAAATTCTCAAAGTCCTCGTCCTGCGCCATCTTTGCCGCAAGGCGACCGGCCATTGGGAAGGCGCTGATGCCCGCCGCGCCGATAAGCGGGTTGATTTTGCCACCGCTCACGCGCGACATCAGCTTGCCGAAGAGCAGGCCAGCCACCGTATCCAGCCCGAACGCCAGCAGACCCAGAATAAGGATCGCGATGGTTTCGCCCGTCAGGAATGCAGAAGCGGTCATGGTTGAGCCAATCGTCAGCCCCAGAAACAGCGTGGCGATGTTGATAATTTCGTTCTGTGCAGCCTTGTTAAGACGGTCAACGACGCCGCTTTCCCGCAGCAGATTTCCCAGCATCAGCATACTGATCAGCGGTGTCGCTTCAGGCATCAGCAGGCCAACAGCCAGCGTTACCACCACAGGGAACGCGACGAGCGCCTGGCGCGATACCGGGCGCGGTGCATAGTCCATGCGAATGCGCCGCTCTTCCGGGGTTGTGAGCAGGCGCATCAGCGGCGGTTGGATAATCGGGATCAGGCTCATGTATGAATAGGCCGCGACTGCGATAGGTGCCAGCAGATTCGGCGCAAGCTTGGTGGCCACGAAGATCGAGGTCGGGCCATCAATGGCACCGATGACCCCAATGGAGGCCGCTTCATTCAGCGGAAACCCGATCAGCGTTGCCAGGATGAGCGTGCCGAAAATGCCAAACTGACCCGCCGCGCCCAGCAGCGCCATTCGGGGCTGCGCCAGCAGCGGGCTGAAATCGATCATCGCCCCCACGCCGATAAAGATCAGCAGCGGGAACAGCTCTGTACGGATTCCAGCGTCATACAGCACGGTGAACAGACCGCCTTCGTTCATGCCCGTCAGCGGGATATTGGCCAGCAGGCAGCCAAATCCGATGGGCAGCAGCAGTACAGGTTCGTATTCCTTAGCTATCGCCAGGTAGATCAGGATCGCGCCGACCACGATCATGATAAAGTTGCCAGGGGTAAAGTTCAGTATCCCCTTGAAGAGTTCGGAAATCTGCTCAGGGGACATCAGACTTCATACTCCATGAGTGCATCGCGGTGTTTGACGTGCTGCCCCACCGTGACATGCACTGCCCTGATCCTGCCGTCACGCGGTGCCCGGATAAGATTCTTCATCTTCATCGTTTCCAGTGTGCACAACGCCTGCCCTGCCTGAACTGTTGTGCCAGGTTGAACCGCGACTTCGACAATCACGCCCGGTATCGGCGCTGCCACTGTGCTGCTGCCGGTTTGGTGGTTGCTGTGCTGCACCGTCGGTACAGGTGCGCTGACCGGCGCAGGAGCTTGGCTGACCGCCGCTGCCGGTGCGTGGTGGTCTTCTGGCCACACTTCAAACACTCTGCCGTCAATGATCGCCTGAATCGGACGAGTGCGAAGATCCCCCACCTCAACTTCAAAGGTGCGATCCCCGACCTTGACCATGATTTTCATCGTCTTGGGCCTTTCTGAGATAACTGATTAGCGCGCATGACAGACTGCCAGGCGCTTACCTGTGCTGGTGCCGTCGATCTGGTCGGTGGCGCAGCAGCACGTGCCATTGCCGTGACAACTGCCACCGCCGCCACCGCTTCGTAAAGTTCATCATCATCGGCAGAACTGCCCGGCACACCTGCCACCTCTGCCTGTGCGGGTTCATCCGCTTCGGCGGCGTCGGGGCGCGCCTCGGTAAGCCGCACCAGCAGCACCATCAGTACCCACAGCAGCAGAATCGCGGCGAAGACGAGACTCATGCCGACGGCAGTAATTTGCAGTGCATATTCCAGGTTCTCTGTCATAGGGGTTCGCCTTATACCGGGATATTGCCGTGTTTGCGCGGCAGCGGTGGAGCGTACTTATCGCGCAGGGCCGCCAGCGCGGTGATCACTTTCCAGCGCGTTTCCCGTGGCTCGATGATATCATCCACGTAGCCCAGGCTGGCCGCATAATAGGGATTGCTGAATCTTTCGCGGTATTCTGTGCTCAGCCGTGCCAGCTCGGCTGCGGGATCAGCGGCCTGTTCGATGTGGCGTCGATACACGATATTTACAGCGCCATCCGCACCCATTACTGCGATTTCCGCGCTCGGCCAGGCAAAGTTGATGTCTGTCCCCATAAATTTACTGCTCATCACCACATACGCACCGCCATAGGCTTTGCGGGTAACGATGCTGATTTTTGGCACGGTCGCCTCGGCGTATGCATAGAGGATCTTTGCGCCGTGACGGATGATGCCACCATATTCCTGGTCAACGCCGGGAAGAAAACCAGGAGAATCGACGAACGTCACCAGCGGGATGTTGAAACAGTCGCACATGCGCACGAACCGCGTGATTTTGTCCGCGGCGTTGATGTCGATCACACCTGCCATCACACTCGGATTCTGGGCAACGATCCCAACGCTGTGCCCGCCCATCCGTGCCAGCCCGGTAATCGCGTTCTGCGCCCACAAGGGCTGTAGTTCCAGAAAACTGTCGTGATCTGCAACCCGGCTGATCACTTCGTGCATACTGTAGGGCTCTGCCGAATCCAGCGGGACGATATGGTTCAGGGCTTCGTCCATCCGCAGCGGATCATCGTCGGAATGCGCCTTGGGCGGATTATCAACATTGTTGGACGGAAAATAACCCAGGATGCGCCTGCACAAAGCCAGCGCAGCGTGTTCGTCTGGCGCGGCAAGATGCACAAGGCCGCTGATCGCCATGTGTACGTGGGTTCCACCCAAAGTTTCGGCATCGACCACTTCGCCGGTGGTGGCACGGATGACATCAGGGCCGGTCAGGAACATGTAGGCATTCTTTTCCACCATGATAATGATGTCGGTGAGGGCGGGGGAATAGGCCGCGCCACCAGCACATGGCCCCAGCATGACGCTGATCTGTGGGACGACGCCGGAATACTGGGCATTGCGCCGGAAGATTTCGGCATAGGCCCCCAGGCCGCGAACCCCTTCCTGGATGCGCGCCCCGCCGGAATCGATGAGGCCGATAATGGGTGTGCCCCCGTGTGCTGCCAGATCCATGATGCGGCAGATTTTGCGGCTTTGCATTTCCCCCATCGCGCCACCATAAACCGTGAAATCCTGGGCATATACAAACACCTCACGCCCGTCAATTTCGCCGTAGCCTGTGACGACACCGTCACCCAGATGGCGCTCGGTCGATAATCCCAGTTCGTCGCCGTGATGGGTGATAAAGGCTTCCTGTTCGTTAAATGTCTGCGGATCAAGCAGCAGGTCGAGTCGTTCGTGAGGTGTCAGTTTCCCTTTGGCGTGTTGTTTGGCATTGCGCTCTGCGCCGCCGCCCTTTTGGGCCTGTGCGCGCAGCGCGCGCAGTTTCAGAATACGTGGATCCTGTTCGGGCATTGAAACTCCCTTTGCACAACAACAACCCGAAAAGCGTCTTGGTGTGCTTTTCAGGCCGATATTTCCATTTCATCATCTCCTGTCAGAGTATACGGTAACACCTGTACCCCGGAATTGACAAACGTCATTCCTTCTGGGTGACAAGCAAGCCAATGACTTATCCGCCGCTCCCAGCGAAGCGTTCGGGAGCGGAGGCCGGGGGGCGAGGGCTTCAGGCTTCACACGGTACCTGGGTAGTTACGCACAGGGATTGCAGTTATACTCCTCACCAAAGTGACCTGTACGAGACCGCACCTTTCACCGAATAAACACACGTGTTATCAGAATAGGTTATTATGAGGAGGAAATACGGTGGCAAGTGAACATTTTGACGTACTCGTTGTGGGTGCCGGGCTTTCGGGAATCGCGGCGGCTTATTACCTGCAAACGCGCACCCCAAACAAGTCATACGCCATTCTGGAAGGCCGGGATGCCATCGGTGGCACCTGGGATCTGTTTCGCTACCCTGGTGTGCGCTCAGACTCAGACATGTTCACCCTGGGCTATACCTTCTATCCCTGGCTCGATTCCAAAGCCCTGGCCGACGGCGCTGCCATCCTGAACTATATCCGCGAGACCGCATCCGTCTTCGGTATCGACAAACACATTCGCTTTAACCACCGGGTCTGCCGTATCGCCTGGTCCTCTGCAGATGCACGTTGGACGGTTGAAGTACAGCGCGCAGGCCAACCTGACCGCATCTGGCTGACATGCAGTTTTCTCTATATGTGTACCGGCTATTACGATTATGACAAAGGCTACACGCCTGACTGGGAAGGTGTGGACCGCTTTAAGGGGCGCATTATTCACCCGCAGCACTGGGACGAAACGCTGGATTATGCCGGTAAACGCGTGATCGTGATCGGCAGCGGTGCGACTGCCGTTACCCTGGTGCCCGCGATGGCTGAACAGGCGGCACATGTTACCATGCTCCAGCGCTCACCCACCTACATCGTTTCGCGCCCCGCCCAGGATGGGCTGGCGGCATGGCTCATTCACCGTGTCCCCGCCAGGCTGGCCTACATGCTCACGCGGTGGCGTGCGATTCTGCGCAACATGTACACCTATTATCTGGCGCGCTGGAGTCCCCGGCTGATGAAAGACCTCATCCTTAAGCTCACCCGCGACCAGCTCGGCCCGGATTACGACATCGATAAGCACTTCTCACCAGCCTATAACGTGTGGGATCAGCGCGTGTGCCTGGTGCCGGATGCGGACCTTTTCAATGGGATCAAGTCCGGTAAGGTCGCTATGGTCACGGATCATATCGAAACTTTCACCGAAACCGGGATCCGGCTGAAATCCGGTGAGATGCTGGAAGCCGATATCATCGTCACAGCCACAGGCCTGGTGATGAGCCTGATGAATGGCGTTCAGCTTCTGGTGGATGGCGAGCCGGTCGCCTTGTCCCACACCATGAACTATAAGGGCATGATGCTCAGCGACGTTCCGAACTTCGCCTTTGCCATCGGTTATACCAATGCCTCCTGGACCCTGAAGTGCGAACTGACCTCGCAGTATGTGTGCCGTTTGATGAACTATATGGATGCACAGGGCTTCAGCTTCTGTTTTCCGCATCGCAGTGATCCCACCATTACAGAGGAGCCGGTCATCAGCTTTACATCTGGCTACGTACAGCGTGCCCTTGCATCGCTGCCGCATCAGGGGTCGAAACGCCCCTGGAAGCTGTACCAGAATTACATCCTCGACCTGCTGACACTGCGCTTCGGTGCGGTGGACGATGGCACCTTGCAGTTCATGCGCCGCGAACAGCCAGCGTTCCAGCAGGTGCCAGGAACCGGGGATTGAGGCGTGCGCGGGCTGTGCCTGCCCGTTTTCCGCACGATTGACAACCATCCAAACTGTGCTATGATCTTTCCCGCAATCATTAGAGACTCATAGAGGAGTGGATTGTGCAAGAAATTCTAGGCCTCGCCTGGGATAGGATGCAGCTTATTACCAGCATCGTGGGCGAAGTGCAGGGGCGTGTGGTGATGTGGATACTCTATTTTACCATCGTCCTCCCCTTCGGAATCGGGTCGCGCCTGTTAAGCGATCCGCTGCGGCGCAAGCAAGCGCCCCACTGGGTGAATCGCGAACCTGTCCCTACTGATCTCGAATCCGCTCGCCAGCAGGGTTAACCCATGTATATACTCGGCATTTCCTGTTTTTACCATGACGCCGCTGCAGCGCTCATCCAGGACGGACGGACAGTGGCCGCCGCCATGGAGGAGCGCTTTTCGCGCAAGAAGCACGACAACAGCTATCCGGAAAAGGCCATCGCCTTTTGCCTGAACCAGGCCGGGATCACGGTGAATGACCTGGATCATGTGGTGTTCTACGAGAAGCCATTGGTCAAGTTCGAGCGCATCCTGCTTACCATGCTCAATACCTTTCCCCAGTCAGAACGGGTGTGGCACGAGGCCATGCTGGCGTGGCTGCGCGATAAGCTGTGGGTGAAGACGCACATCCAAACCAAGCTCAAGGTCAAGTCAGACAAAATCCTTTTCTGCGATCATCACATGAGCCATGCCGCCAGCGCCTTCTTTGCCAGCCCTTTTCGCGAGGCCGCTGTCCTGACGGTGGATGGTGTGGGCGAATGGACGACCACCACCATTGGTAAGGCGACGAGTTACTGGCAGGGTGACGCAGCAGGCCGCAACGACATCACGCTGCTGTGGGAAAACCGTTTTCCGCACTCCATTGGCCTGCTCTACTCGGCGTTTACGGCATGGCTCGGTTTCCGCGTCAACAATGGCGAATACAAGGTGATGGGGATGGCTCCCTACGGCGAGCCGCGCTACCTTGATCGCGTGCAGAAGGTGTTCCACCAGAGTCCCACCGATGGCAGCTTCTCCCTGGATCTGAACTATTTCAGCTTCCAGCAGTCGGTAGACAGCAGCTTTAACCAACGCTTTGTGGATCTCTTCGGCAAGCCGCGCGAGCCGGAGGCGGATTTCTTCACCATGAAGACCAATCCCGAACGTTCGGCAGAGCGCGCAGGTATGGCGGAAAATCAGCATTATGCCGATGTGGCCGCCAGCATCCAGCGCGTAACCGAAGATGCCCTTATTGCCATCGCCAATCACCTGCACCAACAGACGGGGCTTACGAAGATGGTGATGGCGGGCGGAGTGGCGCTGAACACCAAAGCCAATTACCGCATCCTCAAAGAGACGCCCTTCGAGGAGATCTACATTCAACCGGCGGCGGGTGATGATGGCGGCGCGCTGGGGGCGGCCATGTGGGCCTACCATATCGTGATGGGAAAGCCGCGCGTTGAGGCCATGCCTCATGCCTATTGGGGTCAGGGCTTCAGCAATGATGAATGCCGCGCCTGGCTGGATAGCAAAGGCATTCCCTATGAAAATTATGAAGGCCGCGAAGACGAGCTGATCGATATTGCCGCCGAATCGCTGACGCGCAAAAAGGTCATCGGCCTGTTTCAGGGACGTTTTGAATGGGGCCCGCGTGCCTTGGGCAACCGCAGCATCCTGGCCGACCCACGCACCGAAGAGATGAAGGAAATCGTCAACACCAAGATCAAATTCCGCGAGCCGTTCCGTCCGTTTGCGCCGGTGATCCTGCGCGATCGTTCGACTGAGTATTTTGACTATCCCGAAGTGGCGGAGCACGAAGCCCCGCGCTATATGCTGATGGTGGCACCCGTAAAAGCCGATAAGCAGGATAAAATCGCGGCGGTATCGCACCTGGGCACAGGTCGCCTTCAGACTATTGAACGCGAGACCAATCCACGCTACTATGGGATTATCGAACGCTTCGACCAGATCACGGGCGTTCCGGTAGTGTTGAATACGTCGTTTAATCTGCGCGGTGAACCGATGGTCACGTCCCCGCGCGATGCGTTCAACACATTCAGCAACAGCGATATCGATCTGCTCATGCTGGAATCGCTGCTCATTCGCAAATGAGTGTTTAAGGATAGACACAATGCAAGAACTTGCTGCACGGTTGGGGATTGTCGGGGAATTGTTCCAGTTTCTGTGGAAGCGCAAACTCTACTGGCTGATCCCAATGGTCATTACCCTGCTCGTCTTTGCTTTCCTGATCCTGATGAGTGCCAGCAGCCCGCTCGCGCCCTTCATCTATTCGATATTCTAAGGCTGTTCCAAGAGGATTACGGTCGGGGCCATGGCCCCGCCCGGCCAAATCGGTGGCTTGTTTATTGTCTGGAACAGCCTGAGGTCGAAACCAGGAAGATATCGGGAGGCGCAGGCTTCATCCTGCGCCTGCTCCCCCACAGAACATCAAGAAGTATACACGAGGTAAGGCAGGATGCAGGACTTTGTCGCCCGCATGGGCATCATCGGGGAGCTGCTTCAGTTTCTGTGGAAGCGTAAGCTCTACTGGCTGATTCCGTTGATTGTTACCCTTCTGGTCTTTGTCATCCTTATTCTGTTGAGTACCAGCAGCCCGCTCGCGCCGTTTATTTACCCGCTGTTCTAGAGTCTGTTCCAATCACTGGAAAGGACAGGGGCGCGCACGGTCAATCCTGTGTGCCCTGGAGGTTCACCTATGGATCCACTTACGCTTGTTCTGGCCGTTACGGCACTTTTCAGTTTTGTGGCGGGGCCGCTGCTGGCGCGCGCTTCGATGCGACGCGAGCCGATCTACAGTGGGAGCCTGGCCAAGTTCTTTAACGCAGTTGCGGCCATGGCTTTTGTCGGGATCCTGCCTGGGGCTTTGTGCAGCCTCGTCACCCAACAGGCGACAACCCTCGGAATCCCGCTCGCCCTGGCCCTGTTTGCAACCGCCTTCATCGCCCTGGTCTTGTTTGCGCTGTTAGAGCTTCCCGCCCGCAAACCTCACCTTAAGCAGCCCACTGAAGACGATGAGGTGTGGACGGCGGAGAGGGCACGCACATCCGGCCTGTAGCCAGCCGCCTACTGCGTCGGGACGTTGTCCGGTGCCGGTAGGGTGCCAGCGTTCAGCGAAACCTCGCTGACCCGCGTATCGTACTGGTGGCCGGACGCATAAAACTCGACCGCAGAGATCGCAACAGGCCGCCGATCAACCGGGAATAGCGACAGAATGTTGCCACTCTTATAGGTGTACCACACCTGTTCCTGAATCTGAATGTGATCCTGCCAGCAGCTTTCGCAGCGCAGGGGGTAATCCGGGCGCATCCCCAGGCTGTAGAACCCAAAGAACAGCTCTGCGCTGGCGTTTCCCCCCTCCGGTGTCTGGTACTCGTAATCAATCCGCACGATCAACGGGCACTCACTGCCCTTTTCTCCACAGCCCTGCAGCGACTGGTACTGGATGTTCAACATCACACGCAGTTCAATGTAATTGTAGGCCGAAACATCAATCCAGTTTTCGCCCTGGGCGCGCCCCTGCTTACAAAACGTCCCAGCAGGGGTCGTGGCATTTTCGCCGCGTGCAAGCTGCAGCACCGTGCTCCCATCCTGAAGAATCGCCTGATATGCGCCGCGCGGCGTAGACTGGTAGTCCTGGCTGCACCCCCATCTGGTAGGCAGCGAAATGGGCTGGCTGTTATCCCCCACACTTGCCACCACGTCGCGGAACGTGCTGTTCTCAAGCAGGTTTGTATACTCGTTGGCTGCCACCTGTATGTCGTCCAGGGTCAGTACGCTGCCGCCTTCGCGCTCTGCGTGGGAGATAATGCCGCGCGCGCCAGAAGAAACAGGCCGCCCGAAGCGGTATTCGGGATCGGCCAGCACCATTTCGCCGCGATAATTCACGGCCCGCACACGTTCGGTGTTTACGTCAATGCTGTAGCGCCCACTGTCACCCAGTTTGACGAGCGCGCTGTGCCGTGCGCCCGGAATGGGCGAACGTTTGCTGATGAGGTTAAGTTCAATGTCGTGCGGCAGATCATCGGCGATCAGCACATCCACCTGGCCGAAGACATTATCGAGGTTGATGCGATACCCCACATTGCTCCACTCAAAGCGCGGGCGCAGCGCAGACTCAAAGCTGGCTTCGGTGGTGTCGTGCAGGGTCACCAGGGCTACCAGCGCATTATCACGCTGTGGATCACGAAAATAGACCACCACCTGGGTCTGTGACGCGGTGCGCAGAATGGAGCGGGCATTCGGCAGTGTTTCTGCCGCGCGCAGCACACGCTCGCTCAGGTCGCTGCCAGTGATCCCGCCGGTTCCCCGGCTGGGCTGCGCGACCACGCTCATCGGCACGGTGGATTCAAACAGGAAATAGTACACAGCGACAAAGCTGGAGACGCACAGCAGGCAGAAGATGGCAAAGGCAACCAGAAGTACAC
>CAZQIJ010000146.1:0-9894 GCA_964592955.1 uncultured Anaerolineaceae bacterium | reverse complement strand
CGGTAAAGAGGCCGATCTGCGGGTGGTAGTAGCGGGCGCGCAGGTAGAGCAGGCCGTTGGGGTCGGTCCCACTCCAGCGCGCGCAGCTCGAGCGTGGTGTGGCGTTCTTTGTGGTCATAATCGGTACGGATGACCTCCATCAGCGCGGTGAAACGCTGCATGAAGGCGTCTTCCGGGCGGAAGAAGAAATAGTTGATGTGCTTGAGTTGGCTGTCGTTGGCGTCGTAGAGAGCGTGCGGCTGACGAGCGCCCCAGATCGTGCGCGTGGCGTCCTGATTCGGATCCGCCAGGCGTGTGGCCATGGCCTTGACCGTTTCTGCGCGCTCGAACGGCAGATGATGCACCGGGATGATGCGCTTGCCCAGGTGGCGGGCATACTCGATTTCCATCTGGCAGATGGGGGATGCCACGCTGTTAGGCGACAGCACGACGACGAAATTGTTGGCGCGGGCGATGCCTTTCTGGATTTCCGCCCACCAGGCTTGAGACGGCGGGATCGACTCCCAGTCGATCCAAATGTCCTGTTTCTGCTCCGCCAGGGCATCGCGCAGCTTACCGACGAAGTCTTTGTCCAGCCGCGAATAGGAGATGAATACGTCTGACATACAAGCTCCACAATAGATTCTTAGGAATTGTATCTTTCCTTTTCTACCTGTGCCATCGTATCCATCTGAAATCTTACCAACCGCGCTGTCAGAGCTTCAAAGTAACAACTGTAACCCTGCACATGAACGAAGAGGCGCATGGGCTGCGCTGAGTCCGAGACCAGGGGAGGACAAACCGAACAAGTGCCTGCTGAAGATCAAAGGCGATAATCTGAGGAAGGCGGCAGAGAATCTGGCGTCTCTGGCCCCCATCGCGGTGCAGATTGCGAAGACGCTGCTGATGATTGGATAGGTGTCTTACATGCGTCGTGGACGCCCTCGCAGGCGACCACCTGCCGTGTGGCGGCACTATTCAGCGCCTGCGCCGCCAAAGAAGCGCTCGTACACCAGGTCGCCCACAAGCCGGTTGAATGCGACGCTGGCATGTGAATCATAGGCCGATACCATGCGCGCTTCCGGTGTCCACTGCGCTGCCGCGTCGAACAGCTTAAGTATATCGGTGTGGCGGCGTGCTTCAAACACCTGCGCCACGCGATCCGTGTACGGAATACTGCCTACCGGATCACGCATATTCGGGAAGATCACCACCACCAGGCGCGCGCCGCGTTCCTCGGCAAAATCGATGACGCGCTCAATTTCAGCACGGTGAATATCCCAGATGTATGCATTGTCATACGCCGCATACATAAATTCCCACTCGCTGCGCCCGTCCACTGTGTTGACGAAAAGCCGGTCGTAATTCAGCCGCCAGTAGAGGAAACTCACCAGGTACGACTCGTTAACCAGTGGAGGCGCAGGAGGCACTTCATAGGCCCACCCCATGCCGTTGCTCTTGGCGGCGATGTCGATATCATTCAGAAAGTACTGGTACAGAATCACATCGGGCTGTGTATATGGATGGCCCTGCATGGCCTCTAACTGCTGTGAGGTTGCCGAGCCGCTCATGCCCATATTGACCACTGCGTAATCGTCGCCGAGATGCGCCGCCAGCACGTCTGTCCAGCGGTCGGCGGGATGGTTAATGCCCCACCCTTCGGTAAAAGAGTCCCCGATGGCGAAAATGGTCGTGCGCTGCGCCAGTTCGTCGCGATCCCAGTCACGATCACGAAAGCCCAGCGTGTTGCGCTGAACATAGCGCTGCTCCCAGTTCTGGGCAGGCAGCGCAAACTCCATCCGCGAGTCTGCGTAGATGTAACGCAGGTAGTACTCTGCGCCGCCCAGTACCAGCACGACAAAGGTGTATGAAATCAGCAGGCTGCGCGCCGCCGACTGCGCGCGCTTCCAGCGTTTCTGTAGTGCCAGCGCGATCAGGAGTACACCGAGTGCCACAATGACCCCAACGACGATAAGCATTTTCCCCCCTGTGTTAGCGAATCGTGACCGTACCCAGTACGGCAAAAGGCTGGCCACCAACCGGCAGCGGTTCGACGGTTTCCCACCAGTACATGTTGGCGATAACGGTGTAGGCTCCCGGCGAGAGTGTGGACGGCAGTTCCAGGCTGTGACGGTCATACACGCTGCGGCCCTCACGCCATGTGGTTGTCGGGCGTTCCGGGCCTATCGACTCCACCTGGGTCACGCCGTTCGCATCCAGCAGAAACACGCCGGTGGAATAGTCACGGTCTGCCGACACCAGCGCCGACCACCACAGATCGACATGCAGCAGGCGTGGCGCATCCGCCGGGACGCTCTCCGCGATCACCCAGTCACGCAGCTCGAAGGTGTCGCCGTAGGCAAGCGGTGCCTGTGTGAGGTCTGGGCGCGCGAAGAGGCTTACCGCGATAAGCGGGTATTGTGTATAAAGTGGATCGTTCTCACCGGTCGGCAGTTCAGCATAGCGCACCTGGCGGAACCCAAGCGACCCCAGATATTCGGCCATGCGCGGCGGCACATTCCAGTAGACGAGCCACACACGCTGTTCGTCGGCCAGTTCAGCAGTAAGCGTTTGCATCATACTGGCGTCGTCCGGATAGTCATACTCGTAATAGGAGCGGAACACCTCGCGATCTTCTGTGGGCAGTGTGTGCTTCATCTCATATTCAAAGGCCACATCATCAAAACCGGTTTCCAGCAGCACGAAGTCCCCGGCGCTGTAGCCAGCGGCGACTTCGCGCGCGGTTGGGCCGCTGTTGATGGTCGGCACGACACCCTGCGGAGTCAGCAGCGCCCACGCAGCCAGCGCCGTCAGCAGCGCGATTCCTGCACGCGGCGGCAGCAGTTGAAAACCGTAGCCGAGTACCAGTGCCACAGCGGGCAGCAGAAAGAACAGGGTACGTTCAGAGAGGATACCTACAGCCAGGTTCGCCGCCAGCATCGCAGCAAACAGACCGCCGCCGCACAGCAGCACCGCGAACTGCCGCGTGCTGCGATTGCGCAGAATTTGCCACGCCGCCAGCGCAAACAAGCCCGCGCCAAGCGCAAACTGCCCGCCGAGCAGAATGTTACTCATGCTCAGGATGTTCTCAGGCGTCGTCGCGAAACTGTTATGGTACCCCGCGATCACGCCGCGCTGAATCTTGTGAAGCTGGCCGGGTACCGCATAGATGAGCCACGGGAGCAGCAGCACCCCCGACGCGGCATAGGCGGCAAACAGCCGCAGTTTGTCTCGCCGAGTGCCGCGCCACACGAACAGCCCCACAAACGCCTGAACCGCCACCACCAGCGCGCCCAGATACATGATGTGCAGCGCAAAAACGAGGCTCGCTGTGTAGGCAGCCAGAATGCCGCGCCCTGGCCTGCGCAGATAACGCCCGAAGCACAGCAGCAGCAGGCCGACTCCCAGCGCCAACCAGCCGTAATGCCGTATTGCCTGACCGTAATACACGGCCTGCTCAACTACGGCGAAGATCAGCGCCGCTGCCACACCCGCCCCATGCCCGAACGTATCTGCCCCCACACGATACACCACTGCCACAGTGAGTACCCCGCCAAGCACCGCCAGCAGGCGCAGCGCCAGCCGGGAGTCCCCGGCAATCTGTTCCCACGCAGCGAGGCTGAGGAAGTAAGCTGGCGGGTGGTGATTAGACGCCAACCGTTCCAGAATGCGCCCCACCCCTGACCCCTCGACGACCCATAAATTCCAGCCTTCGTCAGACCATGTGCTGTGCGTGGCCGCGCCGTTCAGCCGCACCGCCGCTGCCAGCAGCAGCACCAGGATCACCCATGCCAAGTTCGGTTTCATCTGTGTTTGCGGCGGCCTCCTTTTCATCCGGCCATTATATCGGGGGAAAGGGTTTACCGGGAGGCCAGAGGCAGGCTTCTCGCCGCTGTATGCATACGGGTGCCGTTCGCTGTGGCGAAAATGCCGCCCTCATTCAATCGGTTTGCGCGGCGGCAACCGGTACAGGGAGAGCGGGCGGGTGGGTTCTGGCAGCGCTACGCGCGCAGAATATACGATGGGCTTTTTCTGGTCTTGCCCCGAATCAGTGGAGGAAAACCTAAGAGCCAGGGGGTGAACCGCAGTCCAGAAAGTCCCCTCGCCCCTGCGTGCGGATTTTAGGGGTGAGGGGGCAAAGATACCTGAGCAGTTACATTGTGGGGACACTGATCGGCGCGTTCGCCGTATGCCGACCAAACCGGGCACCCCGTTGGGTGTCTCTACGAAGCGCATCGCGCAATGTGTTTCTTGTGCGGTTGGCGACCCCTGCCCTCTCCCCAACCCCTCTCTCCCAGACATTCCTTCGGCGCTGGGAGAGAGGGAAAAAGCGGATGAGGGCTAAACGACGCAGAAGGCGATCAACAAACGGCATCCGGTTAGTGGTTCAAGGCGTTGCGCGCATGCTCCAGGGCTTCGTCTACCGACGAGAATAGCCGAATATCTACTGCACCGTATTGCTGCTGTTTTGCCGCTTCAACGGCCAACTGAACCATTTCCGAGGAGCCAACCGTCAGTGTAACCAACTTCTGATTGTGAAGAACGCTTGCTTCACTGCTTCTTACCTCTGCCAGAGAAAGCACGAGGTCCGAGAATTTGATTTCCAGTCGGCTAAGATCCGCAATCACATAAACCATCCCGCTGAAACTGGCGGCCAGCTTGGCAATCGCTTCATTCTGCTCTGCTACTTCTGTTTCAGGATCAAATGGATTGGTCACCTTGATAATGATGATGGGCTCATTTTCGACTTGCTGAATTGTGAAGGCCACGTTCGAACTCCCAGCTTTCAGTAGAGCGTACACTGGACTTATTGTAGAAGCACATCCACCTTGCCGTGATTAAGGATACACAATGTTACAGAGTTGATACCTTGCTGGTGACCGGCGCATTTTATTCAAATGGCGTATTCACCATCCTCGGTGGTGTAATTGTTGCTGTAAAGCGTTTCGTGAAAACGCACGAACCGCATGATGAGGTGACCTACCCAATCCTGGCCTAGCTGATCTTCTATCAGCGACAGATGATATCTGAGGCGGTTGTTGACCCTTGTGTAGAGTCGTGTGTATGCTGCAAGATTTTCAGAAAACCTGAGCACAGCATCGGCGTCAAAAGCGGATCCTCTGAGACCATGCAGAGCGACGTTGAACTCGCCATACTGCAAATCCTTATGCACGCGCGACAAAACATGCGCGTCCTGGATGGTAAGCGCAATCCCCGCGGCAAAAGTTGTGGGGGATGTATGTTTCGCAGAGCGAAGCTGCAAGACCGTTGCCAACGCTTGGTGTTGCTCCTGTGTGAGTTGCAGTGTCCATGTCCCCAAATCATTGAGTAGGCGCACCAGAAAGGCGGCTTCGTAAAGTGCTCTGCTCAGAAGGTGATTTTCGATAATGCGCGGGAAACGCGCAGTGGGGGTTATGATTTCGCCCAGGACACCGATGTAATAGGCTAACGTTGGAATCACCAGAATGGCATACGTACTCGCCTTATTCAACCGCGGTTTTGAGCCGTTCAGCCACCGGGGGTCAAGCAGATCATTCACTGCACGGTAGCGATTCTTCAACCCTTTGCAGATCAGATCGCCGCTGTGGTATGTTTCCATGACCTGTGCAAGGGCAACACAGGACTCAACATTCGCAACCAGAATGGGCCAGATATCGTTTTCCAACTGCTGTTCGCTTACGTCGCTGAGGGAATCAAGGTACGTGGCAGAAAGCCCCCTCTGTTTCTTAGGGTTCAGGCTTTGCACAAACAAAGACACTGCGTTGCTCTCGGCCTTAATGCTGCGCATCAGGTGGGCAGCGGGCTGTGGATCACCACTCAGTTTCTTCACCATGGTCCGGTTGAATTTGCGAAGTATTCTGCGCCTGGCCGGGGCCGATGGATCAGAAGTGTCTGCATTGGCCAGCCCAATGGCGAGATTATCTGACACAATCTCGTAAATCTGGTAGACATTCATAGGCAGGGTATAGGGGGCAAGTCTCTCCCAGTCTGCGCTGCCGACTAATCCATCAAGCAGCCGATATGTCATCCGAACCAACTGGATGACTCCATGGGCCTGCAAGAATTCCATATGTTGGCTGTTGTTGTTGGAAATCGCCCATTGGTAATAGGATCGGTAGGGACTGGTCGGCATATGATGTTCCACACTGTTTCGCAGTCCGTCCAGGGTCATAGATAACAGGTGTTCTTCTCGATTCACTGTCTGCTCCTCTGAGGGTCATCAGGCTTTGCTAAGGTGAAAGTGGTAGGATAGACGCGCAAATTAAGCCGGGACGAGTTTGAATCCCCAAAAAAGTATATACTGAAAGTGTTTGTTAACGCTGTTAAGATTTACCTTTCTCATGAAACCAGAGTAGACGAGGACCATCCTGACATGTTCACGACGGCACGGGTAGTTGAAAGCGTTACGATAAGCTGTTCTATTCAAGATGTTTTCGATTTTGTGTCTGATTTTCAGAATGACAAGCGGTGGTGGAGTGGTGTAATTGAGGCACGGCAGATTTCGCAGGAAACGGCGGGTAAGGGAACGCGCTACCTCCAAGTTGTACGGTTATTCGGCCAGACATTTGAAGTGGGCGTTGAAGTAACAGAGTATTCAGCGCCCCATTATCTCGCGATCAGCAATCAACAGGGGATGACCCCATTTACGGCAACTTATGCGCTGGAGCCTGTAGCAGAGGGTACACGTTTTACGATGGATGCCCAGGTAAGCCCACAGGGCATTTTCAAAGTTCTTCAGCCCCTCTTTGTTCCACTGTTAAGATACCAGACGAGAACAAACTTCCAGAAGCTGAAACAGGTTATGGAAGCAACCTGTATCCAACACTAGTAGTTCACCAAACCAATTTTGTCGGCCCGTCATGGGTGTGAACCGTTGGATATCAACCGTCAAATCAACATTGGTGGACTACTAGTCGGTCGCTTGTGTAGGGCAACGCCATATGTTGAGTGTAAACAATGGCGTTGCCCGCTGTGCCAGAATGGGTGAAACAACTTCGGTCTCAGGTTTAGTGAAGAATCGAGGGCGAAGAAGGATGGAAACTCATGGCACAGCAGAATGGCAAGGGCAGATCAGTCGAGGTGCAGCCGACGCTTAGCTGAGCGTGTATGGCGAGTTAGAACGTGAGCTGCGTATGGTCGCCAATTTGGACGTGGTTGAGAGTTCGCTGGCTGGATCGGTCTGCAATCCAGTAGCGAGGACACAGCGCTGTGGTTGCTACACGCCATCATTCTAATGGAGAAATCAAAACGAACACGCCTGATGACGCACAGCGGACGAGACAAGCCTCGTCCTTTGTGTTTTCCATTACTCTGTTTCCGTTGTCCCTACCTCTACCCACGCATCTGGGATGTTCGTGGGCTTGCCCTGTACACTCTGATCAACCCGCCTCAGCATTTCGAATGCTTCATCCAGCCCCGCCACAAACTTCACTTCTGTTCGTGTGAGCTGCACGATCATCGATGCCACAAATTGCAGCGGTTTATCTGCCAGCCCAAAAATAATGACCCATCCACGCTTTGCGTCAAGCGGGATATCGAGCATCGTCCTGAACGGCGGGATTCTTGCCAGATGCGTAGCATCGATAACCAGATGTAAGTACGGGTGCGGTGTCTGACCGTAGAAAGGATTGATGTCTACAGCCCACTTGCGGAATTCTGCGACAGTGATTGCGCCACGCATCTCCACAAGCAGGACCTGCTGCTGAATTAACCAGCTATATCGAATCGGCATTGCCAAACCTTCATCACAGTTATGGTGTTCGTCGGCAAACAGCTAAACAGGAGTTGATAAGGTACCAGGTCGATGGTACCGAAGACGGCGTACCCCCCACCTGGCTGAAAAAAAACCTTCATGCATTCTATTTCGTCCAGTGTTTGTCGGCCTGTGCTACACCCCTCTCGGCCTCGGCTTCCCACTGATGCTTGGTATCGCCTGCAGCACCGCGATAGAACAGGAAAAGACGCCCATTTGCGATGAGGAAATTGGTTGGGTCGGCCCCGAAGAGGTTACCCTCAGACATCGCGGTACGCTTTAGATTTAGATAGGGGTAACGGCAAGATCATCCCGCTTAAAACATACACAACGCTGCAAGGCCGCAGGAACACAGCATAACCTGTTCCTACGGCGGTTCGCAACCTCACATCACAACTGCGAAGACATCACAAGGATGCCTGTACTTCAACCCGCGCTTTGAGCCGACGGTTGAACTCAACGTAGGTGTGCATCAAGCCCAATGCCAATTGGTGACCAATGTGATAACCAATGTGGCCGTGAATACCTTTGATGTGGTCTGTCTGAACAAACAAGGTTTTACCATCCTCGCTTGGGTTGACCTGAAAGATGTGGCGGTCACTTAAGCCCATCATCAACGGGTCAGACCAGCCGAAGCTATGGCCCTCTTCAAAGAACTTCACCTCGTGCTCAAGATGTTGCGTGAGTGGCCCGGCCTTGTATTGGATCTTGATCTGCCCACCTTCACGGAAATCCCCTTCGAGAGCCACGAGGGTATTGCTCCATTCGGATAATTTGTCGAAGGCCGTGAGGACTTCCCACACTTTTTCCGGGGGGGCATCAATCAGTGCTTCGGTATAAACCTCGAAGAGATCTTCTGATGGGTGGGTAACTTCACCTTTTTCGCCTTCTAGCAATTGAAATGGCACGTTTCGTCCTTTTGAGGTACTGGAATTGATGCGACAGGAACACTATACTATCGTTGAACCGATGAATGAATACACATAAAGCGCAAAACCTTGCATAATCCTACCACTCATGAAACATTTAAGTGCCGATGTGCTGTATTTGCGGACAAGGAGAATGTATAGATGGCGATCCAGCAAGCGAAGATGGATGAATTTGTGAGGCTGCTGGCACAACATACACCGCATGAGGGTGTCAACAGGACCCTACTGGATCATGTGGGTTTGTGGCGGCGGTCTCAGCCGATGGAACGCACCCCTGTCCTGTATGAACCTGCCATACTCCTGATGGGGCAAGGTTTAAAAATCGCCTACATCGGGGATGAGGTTTACAAATATCATCCTGGGAAATACTTAATGCTACTTGTGCCGATGCCGTTGGAAGTCACCGTACCGGATGTATCACCAGAATGTCCCGCGCTCATGGTTGGCTTCAGGCTCAACCTCAGCCGATTAGCCAGTGTCTCGCTCAGGCTGGACGCTGTGGACGCTACATCTGGACATCGGTCTCACAACAGCGCCCCCTCAGGTATCTACACATCCACCATGGACGCTGGCCTGCTTGATGCCGCGATCCGTATGCTGCATACGCTCTCTGACCCCGTTGAATCCGCCATGTTGGGCGATGCGATTTTAGATGAGATTTACTATCGCATCCTGCGTGAGGATCGCAGTGGCGCACTACAAACTGTTCTGCAAAGACAGGCACAGATTCAACAAATTGCGCGTGCCGTGGAGTACATTCACCAGAGTATGGATCAGACGATTTCGGTTGAAGCCCTGGCAGAGATGGTCAATATGAGTGCAACCACGTTTCATCGTCATTTCAAAGAGGTCATGCACCTGGCACCACTGCAATATGCGAAATCCATTAAGCTCCATCGCGCACAGGCACTCATCAGAGCGGGCAAACGGGCAAACGAGGCGGGTTACATGGTCGGTTACAACAGCCCAGCACAATTCAGCCGGGAGTATAAGCGGCAGTTTGGCTATGCGCCTTCGGCTGAGTGTTAGGTTGAACTTACCCCGATTCAGTGGAGGGAAACCTAAGGGACAAACCAAAACGAATACGTACAAACGTAGGGACGAGGCCCGCCTCGTCCGCCCCGGACAACGCAGGCGTTGTCCCTACAAAATCCGGCGGATTTAAATGGGTTGATCCATAAGAGACAGGTAAACTGAATCGAGGAGCAGAGGCCAATGGCAATAGAGCGTCGA
>CAZQIJ010000145.1:0-9960 GCA_964592955.1 uncultured Anaerolineaceae bacterium | reverse complement strand
GCCGCGCGGCGGCTGATGCGAGTCCTCACGACTGATCCCGGTATGGGGGTCGTGCGCCATGCAGACGCAGGTTATCCCGAAGCGATTGCCTTCGCCCGCGCCCACAACATCAACATCCCGATGCTGCCTGAGACGCCAGACGCTTAGCCCAGAGAGGACGCGCCATATGCAGCAGGTAGACTTGATCGTTACGGGCGCTTCGCAGCTTGTGACCTGCGCGGCTTCCCAACCGAAACGCGGGCCAGACCTGCGTGATGTGGGCATCATCCCGGATGGCGCACTCGCCATCCATGAGGGCCGTATTGTCGCTGTGGGCAGCAGCGCCGAAATCCGCCATCAGTACGGCGCAGCGCAGATCGTGGACGCTGGCGGCAAAGCGGTGTGCCCGGGTTTCGTGGACTGCCACACACATACCGTGTATGCCGGGGATCGAATCGCCGAATTCGAACGGCGCATCGCTGGGGTGAGTTATATGCAGATTCTCGCCGAGGGCGGCGGTATTCTGCACACGATGCGCGCGACCCGCGACGCAGCGGCGCAGCAGTTGGTGGCCGAAGCGCGCACCCGGCTGAACACGATGCTGCGGCTGGGCACCACGACTGTGGAGATCAAGACCGGGTATGGGCTGGAACTGGCCAGCGAACTGGCGATGCTGGATGCCATCGCGGAACTGGATCGCACACACCCTGTAGACACGATCCCTACGTTTCTCGGCGCGCACGCCGTCCCGCCGGAATTCACAGGATACACCGACGATTACGCACAACACGTGATTGAAGTCATGCTGCCCGCCGCCTATCACTGGTACCGCGACTCACATTTCGCAGCACAGGGATTACCGCTTTACGTTGATGTTTTCTGCGAGGCGGGCGTTTTCTCCGCCGAACAATCCCGCCGCATCCTTTCCGCCGGGAAATCCCTGGGGATGGGCGTAAAGGCCCATGTGGACGAATTCGTCACGCAGGGGGGGGTTGGTGTCGCGCTGGCACTGGAAGCGACCAGCGTGGATCATCTCGATGTGACACCGCCGGACGACATCGCAGCCCTTGCCCAGTCTGGCACGGTGGCGGTGGTCATGCCAGCGGTGAACTTCCATCTGGGAAGCACACACTTCGCCGCTGCCCGCGCGCTGATCGATGCTGGAGCAATCTTCGCCCTCGCAACGGATCTTAATCCCGGTTCTGCGCCATGCCCATCGCTGCCACTGGTGATGGCCATCGCCTGCCGCTACCAGCGCGTGCTGCCCGCCGAGGCGCTGAACGCAGTGACGATCAATGCCGCCCATGCGCTGGGCCTGGGCCGCGAAATCGGATCGCTGGAAGTGGGCAAGCAGGCGGACATCCTGATTCTGAACACGGAGGATTACCGCGCGCTGATGGCGCAGTTCGGGGATAACGCCGTTACTGCGGTCATCAAGCGCGGGCAGCTCGTCCACAAACCCGCGATACCCTGAAGACATGAGGAACAACCATGACCATTGTAGGAACAGAGAAACCGCTCATCCTGGACGGGGAATCGCTCACCATCGAACAGGTGTTGACGGTAGCCTATGGCGAGCCAGGCGCACCGCGCCTCACGCTCAGCGAAGCCGCACGCCAAAAGGTACAGCGCGGCGCGGAAGCTGTGCAGCAGCTTGTGGACCGCGGCGAAGTGGCATACGGCATCACAACTGGCTTCGGCGCGTTCAAGGATCGCATCATCTCCCGCGAGGATGTGGAAACGCTCCAACATAATATCATCGTCAGTCACGCTGTGGGGGTAGGGGACTGGTTTGATGTGCCCACGACGCGTGCCATCATGCTTATTCGTGCCAATACACTGGCGCGAGGGTTCAGCGGCGTGCGCCTTGAAACGCTTGACCTGCTGCTGACGCTGCTTAACGAAGGCATTCATCCACTCATCCCGGAGAAAGGGTCGCTGGGCGCGAGCGGTGACCTTGCCCCGCTGGCCCATATGAGCCTCGTCCTGATCGGCGAAGGTGAGGCACTGGTCAGGGGCAAGGTTCTCAGTGGTGCGCAGGCACTGGCGTCTGCTGGGCTCGCGCCGCTCACGCTCGTGGCCAAGGAAGGGCTGGCGCTAACCAACGGGACATCGGTCATGTGTGCGCTGGGCGTGATGGAGACTGCGCGCGCAGAAATGCTGATGCAGGCCGGAGACATCGCCGGGTGCCTGAGCCTGGAGGCGCTGCACGGCACAACGCTCGCCTTTGACGAACGGATCCAGTCGCTGCGTCCGTTCCCGCGCCAGCAGCAGTGCGCCGCGTATCTGCGTCGGCTTCTGGACGGCAGCGGGTTCACGCGCGGGTATGATCCGAACAACATCCAGGATGCCTACACGCTGCGCTGTATCCCACAGGTTCATGGCGCGGTGCGCGATGCGGTGGCATACTGCCGCTGGGCAATGGAGATCGAACTGAATGCAGTGACCGATAATCCGCTGATCTTTGTCGATGAGGCCAGCGGGGAAATCACGGTATTGAGCGGCGGCAACTTTCACGGCGAACCGCTGGCGATTGCGATGGATTACCTTGGCCTGGCCATGAGCGAACTGGGAAACATCTCTGAACGGCGGATTTCACGCCTGATCGATGAGTCCTCAAACACCCATGTGCTGCCGGCCTTTCTTACCCGGCACGGTGGATTAAACAGCGGGTTTATGATCGTGCAGTATACGGCGGCAGCGCTGGCTACGGAAAGCAAGGTGCTTTCTCATCCGGCCAGCGTGGACACAATCCCCACCTCCGCCAATGTTGAAGACCATGTGAGCATGGGCTGTACTGCTGCGCTGAAGGCCCGCCGCATTAACACGAATGTTGAGCGCATTCTGGCCATCGAACTGATGGCGGCGGCCCAGGGAATCGACTTTCGCCGCGAAGTGCTGGGGACGAACACGCAGCAGGGCAGGGGCACGCGCACCGCATACCTGCTGATTCGTGATACCGTGCCGTTTATTGAAACCGATGTGGTCATGTACCCTCACATGGAAGCTGTAAGACAGGTTGTGGCCAGCGGCAGGCTTGTGGACGCTGTAAACGCTGCCCTGGGTTGACCCCTGCCTCATCAACCCTCCAGGCATTTCCAGAACCTTACCGCATGCATAGCGATACGCAGGCGGTGGGTTCTGCCCCTCATTTTCTGATTCAACTTGGAACAGAGCGATTCAAGTCATACTTTTTCTGTTACGGATGTAACTTAAGAGGTCTCTCACAGAGAGTTAAAATCTTTCTAATGACCGCCCACAACCGGGACTTTGCGCAATGGCTCGCCTGGATACTGATACGCTGCACATGATTCTCGAAACGCTGAGCAAATATGCCCAGCGCCGCCTGATGCCGGAGTACCTGCTCGAACTCGACCATAAGGACGAGTTCCCACACCAGGTACTGGAAGAGCTGTACGATCCTTCACAATTGGGGCTGCACCTGACGTTCATCGAGGAAGAATACGGTGGACTGGGAGGTGGAGCATACGACATTTACCGTGTATCCGAACTCATGGCATCCATTGATCTGGGGGTAGCGACCGGGGTCCTGGCGACTTTCCTGGGAACTGATCCGATCAGCGTGGGCGGCACACCCGAACAAAAGAAACACTGGATGACCCGCATTGCCGAAGAATCCATGCTGATCGCCTATGGGGCAACCGAACCCCAAGCGGGGAGTGACCTGGCGGCGCTAAGCACGAAAGCTGACCCCGTCTATGAAAACGATATCCTAACGGGCTATAACATTACGGGTCGCAAGCAGTGGATCAGCAATGGTGCTGTTGCTGACCTGTACACGATTCTGGCGCTTGCCCCAGGCGGCCCCACCTGGTTTATTGTTGACCGTGACGTGCCCGGCTTCACCTATGGCAAACCCGAAGACAAGCACGGCATTCGCGCCAGCAACACCGCCGCGCTGTACCTGGATAATGTCTTCGTCACGCCGGATCGGGTGGTGGGCTGCGAAGAAGGGCAGGGGTTGGCACAGGCACAGGCTGTCTTCGGCTACACCCGGCTGATGGTAGGCGCTTTTGGTTTGGGTGCGGGTTGGGAAGCCCTGCGCCGCGTGATTCGCTATGCGCAGGAGCGCATTCAGGGAGGTACACCCCTCAGCGAAAAACAGGCCTACACGCATAAGCTCATTGTGCCCAACGCCGCCCGCCTGGAAGCCAGCCGCAGCTACATCGAATGGGTGGCAGAGCGCCTGGATAGTGGCGAGGAAGGGTTATCGACCGAAGGCGCGGTAGCCAAGTATCTGGCGACCGAGGCAGGCAACCGTGCAGCCGATGACGCGATTCAGGGTCACGGCGGGTATGGCTATACCCGTGAATACATGGTGGAGAAGATCAGGCGGGATGTGCGCATCACAACCATCTATGAAGGTACTTCCGAAATCATGGAGTGGACAATCGCCCGTGACCGCTGGCAGCTCCACCTGAAATCCCGCGGGGAATATTACCAGAGTTGGGCGGCGCGCCTGGAAGATCTCCACAAACGCAGCCCGGAAAACGGCGCAGGTATCGCAGCCACCGCCATGAAGGCCCTGGCAGCGCTGATGGAGCGCGCCCGCATCGACCGTCTCACCCGTCACCAGCACGTGCTGTTCCGCCTGGGTGAACTGATCGCCTATGTAGAAGGCGCGGCAGTCTTTGCCGAACGCGTGACTGGCGCACCCACCGAGGCAATTGCGCTGGATATTCCCACACGCCAGGCATTGGCACGCGTTTTCGCCCGCGAGGCTGCGATCAGGATCGCATCCGATGGCCTGCGCTGGGCAATGGGGGCCGGGCAAACTGATCCCGCACTGCCAAACACACTCAATCTGACGGCCATCTACGCGGCACAAGGCGGTTTAATCCAGGATATGGATTACGCAGCCACACAACTGAACCGCGTCTTTGCCAAGGCGTAAGGAGGAACCATTTATGGAAGACACATCGGACCGTGCAGTCGCCATTGTCGGGATGGGGTGTGTGCTGCCGGACGCACTCACCGTCGAAGCCTTCTGGCAAAATGTTCTGAACAAACGATACAGCATCGGGCAGGTGCCTGAAGGTCGCTGGCAGGTCGCGGATTATTACGATCCAGACATCAGCGCGCCAGACAAAACTTACAGCACGATTGGCGGGTGGGTGCGCGACTTTCAGTTTGACTGGAAACAGTATCGCATTCCGCCCAAAGTGATGGCCGCAATAGATCCAGCGCAGCAGTGGGCGGTAACCATTGCTGCCAACGCCCTGGCAGATGCCGGCTTTCCATCGCGTCCGCTCGATACCGACCGCACCGCGGTGATTCTGGGCACGGCTATGGGCGGCGAGCTGCATTATCAGACGAACCTGCGCCTCTCATTCCCTGAATATGCGCGTGCGCTGCGTGTTACTGAGGAATTCCAGAGCCTGCCCGCAGCGATACGGGAAAGCCTGTTGGAGCAGTGGCACAGCATCATCGCAAACACGCTGCCCCCCGTTACCGAAGACAGCATGCCGGGTGAACTGCCCAACATTGTTTCAGGCCGTGTCGCCAACCTGCTGAACCTGCATGGGCCGAATTTCATCACCGATGCGGCCTGCGCGGCCAGTTTCGCAGCCATCAATGCCGGCATTGAGCTGCTGACGGAACACCAGGTTGATGCGGTCATCACGGGCGGTGTTGATCGCAATATGGGGGTCAGCACCTTCATCAAGTTCTGCAAGATCGGCGCGCTCAGTGCCACCGGCAGCCGTCCCTTCGGCGAAGGCGCAGACGGTTTTGTGATGGGTGAGGGCGCAGCCGCATTCATCCTCAAGCGGCTGGACGACGCAGAGCGCGCCGGTGACCGCATTTACGCGGTGATCCGCGGCGTGGGCGGCTCCAGCGATGGGCGTGGCAAGGGCATCACGGCACCGAACCCGGTGGGGCAGCAGTTCGCCATGCGCCGCGCGTGGGAAAACGCCGCGCTTGACCCGGCGACCGCCACCCTTGTGGAAGCGCACGGCACCAGCACCCGCGTGGGCGATGTCGTCGAGGTCGAAAGCCTCAGCAAAATTTACGGCGGTGCAGGTAGCGGCAAGATCGCGCTGGGATCGGTAAAGAGCAACATTGGCCACCTTAAGGCCGGTGCCGGGGCTGCCGGACTGCTGAAGGCTGCGCTGTCGCTGCATCACCGTATACTGCCGCCCACGCTTAACGCAGAACGTCCCAATCCGGATATTGATTTCAGAAAAACGCCGTTCTACCCCATCCACGAAGCGCGCGAATGGAAAAAGCCCAACGGCACGCCGCGCCGCATGGGGGTGAGCGCTTACGGTTTCGGCGGCACCAATTTTCACCTGGTGCTGGAGGAACACATCCCCGGTATGCTCACGTCACGGGAACGAACCTTCACGGGGGCATCTCTGAAACCGGCACCCGCTGGGGTATCCCGCCCAGAAACGCCATTTCGCGGCATGCTTGCGTTAGGTGCGTCAAACGCGTTTGCGCTTAAAGACCGCCTGGACTCGGTGGTCGCGCGGGTCGAAAGTGGGTGGCTGCCACCGTTGGTGAAACCCGCCCAGGCAGATATCACAGCGGACGAGCGGCTGGTAATCGACTTTGGCACGCACGACGAGCTGCTGCACCGCCTGCATCTGGCCCAGAAAGCGATGGGTTTCGACAGTGTGCAGGCCTGGAAACCGCTGCAATCGCAGGGGATCTTCAGAGGCAGCGGCGAGCGGCCGGGCAAAGTCGCATTCCTGTTTCCGGGGCAGGGCAGCCAGTACGTGAATATGGGCCGCGAACTGATGGCAATCTCGCCAGTGGTGGCGGCGGTCTTTGAAGAGGCAGACGCGGTGATGACACCCATCCTGGGCAAGCCGCTTACGGCGCATCTTTTCGCAGATGGCGACCTGGCCGAAGCCGAATATGCCCTGATGCAAACAGCCATCACGCAGCCGGCCATGCTCACACTGGATATCGCGCTGTACCGTCTGCTCGAAGCGTGGGGCTTCAGGCCAGACGCCGTTATGGGGCACTCTCTGGGTGAATATGCCGCGCTGATCGTCTCTGGCATTATGCCGTTCGCCGATGCACTGGAAGCCGCCGCCGCACGCGGCAGCGAGATGACGCGCGTCAGCGTGGCGGATACTGGCTGGATGGCCGCTGTGCTGGCCCCTTACGATGTCGTCATCGAGACGCTTAAAACCATCAACGGTTATGTCGTTCCGGCCAACATCAACAGTCACAGCCAATCGGTCATCGGCGGCGAAAGCCGCGCTGTAGAAGAGGCGATCAACCGCTTCAGCGAGCTGGGATACAAGGCGATGCAGTTGCCCGTCAGCCACGCCTTCCACACACGGATCGTGGCCCCGGCCAGCGCGCCGCTGCGCCAGGTGCTTAACCGCCTGCGCATCAGCTCCCCCACGCTGCCGCTGATCTCCAACGTGACCGGCGCGTTCTATCCCACCGGCATTGAAGCGATCAAAGACCTGCTGGAACAGCAGATTGCGTCGCCGGTGCAGTGGGTACATGGGCTGGAAACCCTGTATGACAGCGGGGTGCGCACATTCGTGGAAGTGGGACCAAAACGCGCGCTGAAGGGCTTCGTGGACGACGTCTTCGCGCAGAAAACCGATGTCCTTTCGCTGCTAACCAACCATCCCAAAACAGGCGAACTGCCTACCTTCAACCAGGCGCTGTGCGGCCTGTATGCGGCGGGTTATGGCCTGCCAATTGCATCCCCGGCCGCTGTGCCGTCGCTATCCATGTCTTCTTCCACAAGTGTGCCCAGTGAGGCCGTTATGACCGCTAACAACAGCAGCAGTACACCCGACGACCTGGTTCGTCTTTTTTCCCAGGCGATGCAATCGATTACCTCGCCGTCCGGGTCGGTTTATGATCGTGGCAATCCGCCGCGCGGCTCGATCATTATCTCCGGGACGGGTCTGGGGCTGCCTGGCACAGAAAAATCGGTGATGGATCCCACCAATGCCGAACGCATTCTGCGCGGAGAGCAGTTTATTGACCTGATTCCAGAGCGCTTCCGCAAACGTATCCTGAGCAAGCGCATCACCCGGCTGGTGAAAACCGCAGATGGCAACAGCCGCTTCGAAACCATTACGGATCCGGATGAGGTGGTGAAGCTGGCGGGGCGTCCGGGCGCGTTTGACCTGGAAGCCGAATACGGCGTACCGGATAAACTGATCGAAGCGCTGGATACAACCAGCCAGCTTGCGATGGCAGCAGGGCTCGACGCGCTGCGCGAAGCCGGTATCCCGCTGGTGCAAACCTACCGGGCAACCACGACTGGCAAGTACCTGCCAGATCGCTGGATGCTGCCGGAAGCCCTGCGCGATACAACCGCTGTCATCTTCGCCAGCGCCTTCCCTGGCGGTGACCGTTTCGCAGACGAATTCAGCCGCTACTACACCTACCAGAACCGCATCGACCAGCTCGCGCTGCTGGAAGACCTGCGCCTCACCACCAACGACCCGCGTACCCTGGCGGAAATCCAGCGTCGCGCGGCGGAACTTCGCGGGCAGCTCGAACGTGAACCCTACGAATTTGACCGCCGCTTCCTCTTCCGCATTCTCTCGATGGGGCACAGCCAGTTCGCCGAATATGTGGGCGCACGTGGCCCAAACACGCAGGTCAATTCCGCATGCGCCAGCACCACGCAGGGGATCGCCATTGCCGAAGACTGGATCCGCAGTGGGCGCTGCCAGCGCGTGATCGTGCTGGGGGCAGACAATGTGACCAGCGAACGGCTGATGGATTGGATCGGGGCAGGGTTCCTGGCCACTGGCGCTGCCGCGACCGATGACCGGGTCGAAGAAGCGGCACTGCCGTTTGACCGCCGCCGTCATGGGACAATCATCGGTATGGGGGCCTGTGCGCTGGTCATTGAGAGCGAAGACGCCGTTCGTGAACGCGGGATGCGCGGGATTGTGGAGGTGCTGAGTACGGAAACGCGCAACAGCGCCTATCACGGCACGCGCCTGGATGTCGATCACATTGCCGACGTGATGAATGCGCTGGTCACCAATGCCGAACGCCGCTTCGGACTGAACCGCCAGGTCATGGCGTCGCAGACCGTGTTCATGTCTCACGAGACATTTACCCCAGCGCGCGGCGGCAGCGCCTCGGCAGAGGTGATCGCACTGCGCAAGACGTTCGGCGACAGCGCCCGCGAGATCATCGTGGCCAACACCAAAGGCTTCACCGGCCACCCGATGGGCGTAGGCATTGAGGATGTCATTGCACTCAAGATACTGGAATACGGCATCGTGCCGCCGGTTCCGAATTTCAAGGAAGTGGATGAGGATCTGGGGCCGCTGAACCTCAGCCGGGGCGGGCGCTACCCGGTGCAGTATTCGCTGCATCTGTCAGCAGGGTTCGGGTCGCAGATCGCCATGTCGCTCACGCGGCGCATCCCTGGCAGCCTGGAGCGCATCGACCAACCGGGGCAGTATCAGCGGTGGCTGGATGACATCAGCGGCTACGACAACGCCGAGACCGAGGTCGAAAAGCGTGTGCTGCGAATCAAGTCAATCGGGTTCCCCGCCCGCAGACCGGCACCTGCGCGCTGGATGTATGGCACAGAGCCGGTTAGTCGCACCATCCTCAACACGAGCAGTGAACCCGTGACGCCACCTGCCAGCTATCCCCTGCGGCCCACGCAGCCCGCTGCACGACCTGCGCCGCAGCCTGAACCGGTTCAGGTCCCGGTGACCACCGCATCGCAGCAGAGTATCCCGGCAGCCCCTGCCCGGACCCCTGAAGCGGCACCGCCACCCCCCCCAGCACTGCAACCGGCAGCGCCTGCTAGGGATGGCGTGCTGTCGCAGGTCCTGCAGATCGTGGCGCAGCAAACCGGCTACCCCACCGACATGCTCGAACCCGACCTCGACCTCGAAGCCGACCTGGGCATCGACACCGTCAAGCAGGCCGAAACCTTCGCCGCCATCCGCAAGGCTTTCGACATCCCCCGCCGTGACGACCTCAAACTGCGCGACTATCCTACCC
>CAZQIJ010000144.1:1982-10018 GCA_964592955.1 uncultured Anaerolineaceae bacterium | reverse complement strand
GGGCGCGGCCTGCCACACTTTTACATCTGCCACTGCGGACCGTACAAATTTACGCTGGTGCTTTCTGGTTGGGTGCGCAACGACTGGTCTGCTACGTCCGCGCTTGACCTGATGGCCCCCCAGTCCCCGGTGGAGGCCGAGACCATCGCCAGCGTGTATAACGTCCTCGTGCAGCGCCTCGCGCTCACCCGTGCCGAGGTCGAAAGCTATGCGGTGGTCAGCAGCGACCAGGCCGAAGCCGCGCTCTTTCGGCTCTGCCGTGAGGGGCGCGCCATGTACGATCCGGTGACGCGCCGCTACCGTTCGCGGGAACTGTTTGCCGAGACGCTGGACTTTGACAGCATCCTGGCACCCGACCCGCGCATTGTGCGTGCGCGCGCGCTTGCCGCTGAGGTGACCATCCGCGAGATGGCGGCGTCGCCGGTGCGCAGAAACGAAGTGCGCATTGTGGCGATGGTGCCAGGCGATAAGGCCGCCCACGATGTGCTGGTCGCCATCGATACAGACGCGCGCCTGCGCTTCGCCCAGTGTGACTGCGACTTCTTCAAGACCAACATCATGAACCTGGGCCCGTGCGAACACATCCTGGCGGCGCGTTTTGCTGCTGAAAACCAGTTGTCCCAAACCGAAATTGAGCGTATACTGAAGGAGAGGTCTGAGTCCTCGTAAGCGGGTGCCGCTTCGGTTAGTCCAGCCATGCTGCGATGATCCGTCGTGGCGGTGAATTTGCCCTTCCACACCTTCCATGGGACCACAGCACGAACAAGCGTGGTCCCTCTCCGAGGTCGGTTTGTAACGAAGCGGCATCTGCCTACCGGGATTCAGACCTTTGTGATTCACGAGGTAAGCCAAATCCATGCACGATCACGAGCCACAGGACCCTGGCAGCGCCGCACCAAGGCTGCCCACCACGCTTGAAGAATGGCGCTTATACTGGCCGGAACTGTCGTGGCGTTCCGGGTGGGAAGCGCACACCGATCAGCGCCGAGCAGAGCGCGAGCTTCAGAAGATCAAGCGCCGCCGCCGTGATCGCCGTTACATCGGCCAGGAATTGTGGGGTGTGGCTGCGGACAAAGTGCGCGCGCGTACCGATGCCGACCGTCTGCAACGCCTTGACCTGCCGCTGATCACGACTGAAAGCGAGCTGGCCGACTGGTTCGGGATCACGCTGGAACGGCTGCGCTGGTTCACGCACGACAAGCGCATCGACCATACGTACCATTATGTGCGCTATGAGGTGGCCAAGCGGCGCGGGGGAACGCGTGTGATCCTCGCGCCCAAGACCGAACTTAAGGCGATGCAGCGCAAACTCTACGCTGAGCTTCTGGCGAAAGTCCCCACCCACAGCGCCGCGCATGGATTCGTGCCAGCGCGCAGCACCCTGACGAACGCCGCACCCCACACAGGCCGCGGCTTTGTCCTCAACATGGATCTGAGAGATTTTTTCCCCAGCATCACTTACCGCCGCGTGCGGGGTGTATTCATCGCGTTGGGCTACAGCCTGGGGGTGGCTTCTGTGCTGGCGCTGATCTGCACCGAGCGCGAGCGTCGCAGGATCACGCGCAGGGGCGAACCAGTCTTTGTGAGCGTGGGGGAGCGCACACTGGTGCAGGGCGCGCCCACCAGCCCCGCCATCGCGAACCTCGTCGCCCGCAAACTGGATGCGCGCCTGGCAGGGCTGGCGCGCAAAATCAACCTGACCTACACGCGCTATGCCGACGATCTGACGTTTTCTGGCGATGACCTCGGCAGTCTGCTGGATGTGCGCAGGCTGGCGTCAGAAATCATCGCGGCGGAGGGGTTCGGCGTCCACCCGGAGAAGACGCGCATCTACCGCGCTTCTGGCCGCCAGGTCGTGACGGGGCTGGTGGTTAACGCGCGTGTTGCGACCCCGCGTGAACTGCGCCGCCGTGTGCGCGCCATCCTGCACGCCGCGCGCTACACCGGGCTTGAGGCGCAGAACCGTCACAACGTGCCGGATTTCCGCGCCTATCTGCTTGGCCTTATCGGTTACATCCACGCTGCGAATCCTGCGCACGCCGAACCGCTTTATGCGCAGCTTAGCACGCTGCCAGACTAAGGCTGCTCTATGCCATAGACGGTTGTTTCTGGCCGGAACGCCGCCCACGCGAACCAGAAATGCGGGCCAGCAATTTCACGCGTTAGCTGCTGGCCGGCCAGCGCGCCTTCCACCGCTAACCCGAAGACGTTCCACCGGGTGCCGGTCTGTTCGTCGCGGATCAGCCCATCGTCATCCACCGCAAAGGTGAGCGTCTGGCCATCAATCACACGATGGTACAGCGCCGCCGTGCCCACCGTGCGCGAGTCGTCAATCACGCGGGCATCCAGCGCGCTCACCGCGCCATCCTGCCAGAACGCTGCCACCGGCACCGCGCCCACCGTATCGTTGATCACCTGCTGCTCAGCCAGCGTCGTCATCGGATAGGCGATGGCCTGCCCGCCCACCAACCCGGCCAGCACATGCTCGGTGGCGGGAAGGCGCTGGTCTATGCCGCCTTCAAACAGAAAGGGCGGCACGTCTTCATAGTTGGCGTAGGGATTGATGCCGTAGTTGCGGCTGTGGCCTGTTGCCCGGCTGAGCACCGCGCCATCAGGATACGCACTGGCGAAATCTGCAAATCCGGCGACCTGTGACGGGAGAAACGTGAGCTGTGTACCCGTGTAGGTGCCGACGATGCCTTCGCCGGTAAGCTGCTGCCACCAGCTCTGCGTCAGGTCATCCCACATCACCATATCGCTGTTACGCAGATTGCCAGAAACCCCAAAGCGCAGGGTCTCCCCGGCCACGCGCCGGTCAAAGACGATGGAGCTGTTGCACAGCGGGCAGAACGTCACCGCAACGGGGATCTCGCCAACCTGGTCGTTTACGATTTCGTGCCACGTCAGGATCGCCAGGGGATAGGCGCGGGCCTCGCCTTCCAGCACGAGCACAATGACCGGGGACTGATCCTGCAACCACTCCCGCGCCGCCGCAACCGGCTCGAACTGCGGATCGTCAATAGGGGGGATGCCATCCGGTGCCACACCGCCAGAAAGGATCTCGTCATAGGGGACGCTGTGCAAGCAGAAGTCGGTACGTTCCCAGAAGCGGGTGGAAAACCGCAGCGCAGCGCTGCCTGCAAACGGATCATCGCAGCCGGACTGGGCGTGCAGCCCGGTGCCTGAGAGTAAACTCGTCATAAGAAACAAATACCCAAATGCGCGCATCACAGTGCTGTCAACCTCCTGCGTATCTGAACATCGCGGTCGGGTCGCGGGAGGGGGAGCGCCGCTGCAACCCACCGGCATTCTGTCTATTGTGCAGACAAAGATTGCAGAAGGCTTGCGCGGCCACCACTTCGCCAACGTCACACCAAAAAAATCCGTTCATGATGTGGCGTTCACTGCTGGGCGTGGTCTCCGCTCATCCCCCCGGCCCCCTTTTCCCACGGAGGGGCGAAGGGGGTGCGGGGGCAAAGCACCGGAGGTGTTACGCAACCCCGGCCAGGGTGGCCGGGGTTGCACGTGTTTGTGCGGCTTTGCCGTTAGGCCGGTGGGCTGTTATGCTCCGCTGACGGCGCAGGTTCCGGGTGCACATGACCGTTATCCTTCATCGGTTCGTACAGCCTTTCGCCGATGCGATACGGCACGCTGATCACCGGACGGCCCTTGCCGCGTTCGATCTGGTCCTCGTAAAGCGCCGCGCGGATCGCAACGCTGGTCTGGTTATGGAGCAGCTTTTCCCACCAGGTGGAGACCACAAACTCCGGGATCAGCACAGCCGTAGGCACTTCGAACTTGGCTTCCTCGTCCAGATGGTGCAGGTAGTTGATGAGCGGGATACCGATTTCGCGGTAGGGGGACTCCACAATATCCAGCGGAATACCGATCTTCCACTGCTTCCAGCGCATCTTCAGCCGCTCAATGGCTTCTGGCTCGACCTCGATGGCCAGCGCGCGCACATTATCTGACAGGCGAATAGCATATTCCAGCGCCTGCAGCGAACTGCGGTTGAGGCTGTTGAGCAGCACCACCACCGGCATCATGTTCTGTGCGTGGTAGCTGTGGGGAGTGATCTCAAACGGCTCGATGCCTTCCAGCGTCAGGAATTTTGCCACGTCCAGATAGTGCTGGTGAATGCGTGTGAAGAGATAGATGAGGGCGGGGATGGCAACGGCCACCAGCCACGCGCCTTCCAGAAATTTGGTCACCAGCAGCACCACCAGCACGATGCCGGTACACAGCGCGCCGAAGGCGTTGATGCCCAGGCTGATGCGCCAGTGTGTGGTGGGCCTGAAGCCGGGCGCGTGGCGTTCCTTCAGCCAGTGAATGACCATGCCCGTCTGCGACAGCGTGAAGCCCAGGAACACCCCTACCGCGTAGAGCGGCAGCAGGTTGTGTTCGCGCGCGTCGAAGACCAGGATCAGGATGGACGCGGCGACGGCCAGCGTAGTGATGCCGTTGCTGAACACCAGGCGGTCGCCCAGGTTGGTGAGCTGGCGCGGCAGGTAGCGGTCACGCGCGATGAGCGACGCCAGCCGCGGAAAATCTGCGTAGGCCGTGTTTGCCGCCAGCGACAGAATGAACAGCGTGGCGAACTGGAGGTAGTAGAACAGGATCGAGCCATCGCCGAACACCTGCCGCGCGACCTGCGAGAGGACTGTGGTATGGCCTTCCTCATGGCTGACGACAATGGGGAACTGATTGGCCAGGAAGGTAATGCCGATGAACATGCTGCTGAGAATGGCCACCATGATGATGAGCGTCTGCGCGGCGTTGCGGCTTTCCGGCTGCTTGAAGGCCGGGATACCGTTGGAGATGGCTTCCACACCCGTGAGCGCCGTACACCCCCCGGCAAAGGCCCGCATGATCAGAAACAGGGTCAGGCCGCTGGCCGCGGTGGTCGCCTCCGTCAGCCCTTCCACGGCCTCTGGTGTGACCGAGGGCATGGTGCCCGTGATCACCCTGTAGAGGCCGACGGCGATCATCAGAAAAATCCCCACGATGAAGGCATACGTGGGGATTGCGAAGAAAGTGCCGCTCTCTTTTACACCGCGTAAGTTCATCACGGTGATAAAGACCACAATCAGCAGCGCGATCTCGATCCTGAACGGTTCCATTGTCGGAAACGCTGACGTCAGGGCGGCCACCCCTGCCGATACGCTGACGGCCACCGTCAGGATATAGTCAATGAGCAGCGATGCAGCAGCGGTGAGGCCTGGCCACAGCCCCAGATTTTCGCGCGCAACGATATACGCTCCACCCCCATTCGGGTAGGCGTGAATAGTCTGGTAGTAGGATGCGGCGACCACCCACAGCAGGGCAGCGATGCCGAGTGTGATTCCCATGGACGTGCCGAGCGCGCCGGTGCCCGCCGCAATCAGTACCAGCAGAATCGCTTCGGTGGCATATGCCGTAGATGAAAGCGCATCAGACGAAAAAACTGCCAGCGCCTTGGCTTTGGACAGGCGCTGGTGTATAGCCTCGCTCGTCGGCAGAGGCCGACCGATGAGGACGCGACGGATGTTGAAGCCGTCCATAACGGGTTTGCTCCAGTTGGTATGGGACATCCCATCCATTATGCCACTGTTCGCGCCAGAGGGAAGAGAAATCCTGACACATTCCTGACGATTTTACACTTTTTACTTTCGTTTGGTTTACACAAGGGGGGTTGGGGCAGGGCGTGGGGGGTAGGTCTGGCGAAAACCAGCGCCGGGAAACTGTGGGCCATGCACAGGGACGAGGGCTTGATCCGGTTCGGGTTCAGGCGCGCTGGCCCTATGGCCCGGTCATGGTCACCCTGCTGCTGTGCTGGATTTTGGGGTGAGGGCGCGTGCGCCGCAAATACGATCGCTGCGCAGTTACCAACCGGCGCAGGGCTTGCCGTGCAGCGCTCGTGAACCGCAGACCTGTGCAGGCGCTCGCCAATTGGCGTTTCGAACACAGGGCAGGCGTATTTGCCACACGGCTGCCCTGGTGGGGTCAGTAGATGAACTCGCGGATGTCATAGCGGCTGATGATGGGCATACTGCGCCGGAAGACGAAACCGGCTTCCATGGCTTCGCCTTGCGCCAGCATCGCAGTGTGCGACAACGGCTGGATGTGCGCATCTGCGGCCAGCCGCGCATAGGCCATCGCGTCATCGGCCACCAGCTCAGACAAGTAGATGATGTCTTCACCGTCCAGCGGCATGGCGTTAATGAGCGTGATGGTTTCGGCCACATGCTGCGCCGCATAACGCTCGCCGCCAGCCCCCAGCAGCAGGATGAGACCGACGGCGATCCCTGCCTGTTTCAGGGCGATCACCGCCTGCAGGACATCTGACGGCTTGCCCGGTTTGCACAGGAATGCCAGCAGGTCGGCGCTGCCGCTTTCCATGCCGATGTATACCCGCGTAACACCCCGTGCCGCCAGCAGCAGGTAATCGTCTGCCGTCTTCTTCTCGCCGCTGAATCCGTCCAGAAACGCATAGAGGCCGCCCAGTGCGTCCACGTCATACACCGCGTGGACGGCGTCCAGCAGCGGCAGCAGGCGCGGCATGGGGATCACGAGCGCGTTTGCGTCGCCCAGAAAGATCGTGCGCCGCAGCGACAGGCCATCGCCCAGAAACGCTTTTACGGCCTGTGCATGGGCCAGAAACTCGTCCGGCGGTTTGATGCGAAAAGGTCGCCCCTTGTAGAAGTCGCAGAAGGTGCAGGTGTTAAACGAGCAGCCCTCGGTCATCTGGAGCACGACGGCCATATACTGGTCTGGCGGCAGAATGCCCACAGGCTTATAGATTTCGGCGCAGCGTGCGGCGTCGGCAGATGAACGCGCGGCGTCGAACTGTGCCGCGCGCTCAAAGGCAAGCTGCGCCAGTGGCGGCAGGGGGCTGTAGAGAGTCAGGTCGCCCGCCATGAGGTCGAGCACCATCTGCCGCGCGCGCGCCTCCACGGCCAGCGCGTCGGCACGTGCCAGCCAGCGCCGTTGGCGCGCGTTGCCTGGCGTGCGCCACTTGGCCAGCATTTTGCCATCCAACCCGCGCCTGTAGGACACGTCACCCAGGAAGGCCGTCCACAGCCGCCCGGCGTGGTCCCAGCTTGTGACATCTGTCCCCGCTGGTGTCTCTATGCTGACAGTCAGACAATTCGGTTTGGTGCTGATGCTCACACGCGCGCCGCGCCAGCTTCCCAACGTTATCATGCCGCTTATACGATCGCCTGAATGCCGGTCAGTTTGCGGCCCACCAGCAGCATATTGATCTCGTTGGTGCCCTCATAGGTGTAGACGACTTCGGCATCCATCATCAGCCGCGCGATGTGATTCTCGATGAGAATACCGTTGCCGCCCAGGATTTCGCGGCCAAGCTGCGCCACGTAGCGCGCTTTGCGGGCGTTGTTGTATTTGGCCATAGACACCATGCCCTCGTTCATGATGCCGTTGGAGAGCAGTGTCTCTAACTGGAAGCACAGCCCCTGCATGAGCGTGACCTCGGTCGCCATCTCTACCAGTTTCTGCTGGATGAGCTGGAAGCCGGCAATGGGCTTGCCGAACTGCTCGCGGTTTTTGGCATACGCCAGCGCGTGTTCCAGCACCCCGGCTGCGATGCCGGCTGCCTCCCACGCCACGCCAAAGCGCCCCATCCCCAGCACAGTCGCGGTATCGCGGAACGAATTGCAGTAGGCGAGGCGGTTTTCTGCGGGCACGCGCACATCCTTCATGACGATCTGCGCATTCAGCACAGAGCGCTTGCCGATTTTGCCTTCCAGCACCGAAATTTCCAGGCCCTCCACCTGCTGCGGATCTTCGATGACGTAGCCGCCGAACTTGTCGTCCTCGTCGCGGGCAAACACGATGATGAGTCCCGCGATGCTGGCGTTGCCAATCCAGCGCTTGCTGCCGTTCAGCACATAGGTATTGCCTTCGCGGCGCGCCGTGGTCTGAACATCCACCGCGTTCGACCCGCGTTCTGGTTCGGTGAGGGCGAAGGCCCCGATTTTTTCCAGGCGCGACATGGCAGGAAGCCAGCGGTCCTTCTGTTCATCGCTGCCCATCGT
>CAZQIJ010000144.1:0-1972 GCA_964592955.1 uncultured Anaerolineaceae bacterium | reverse complement strand
ATCGTGTAGATTGATCCCATCGCCAGGCCGGAATGTACGCCGAAGAACGTTGTGACGGAACCGTCGCCCTTTGCCAGTTCATACATGAGCAGACCCATTTCCAGAAAGCTGAGACCGGCGGCACCATAGCCCTGAATCACACTGCCCATGATGGGCAGTTCCTTCATTTTGTTGGCGATTTCCCAGGGAAATTCACCACGATCCCAGTAGGGGTTGATCGTTGGGAGTACGGTCTCTTTCACAAAGGTGCGGATCTGGTCGCGAAAACTGCGCTGTGCGTCGGTGAGGCGAGAATCGTAATTGTAAAAATCAAAACCGGCCAGCGCTTCCTGAGTTGTGTTGTGCATAAACGAACCTTCCGTAGAATTATCCAGGTCCTGTTGACGTTTATGCCTGTTTCAGTGTGCCTGGCGGCCAGGAATGTCAACAGAACCTAATCACCGTTAGATTAATTTTACCGCGAAAGGGGCGCTTCGGGAACTGTCGATTGCGCCGAAACGCGCCCCAAACCCGCAAGCCCCTGGGCGACCCTGTGTTGATTGCCCGCGTTTCAGCATGCAGCCCTACGATGGCGGATGCTGGCACAAACGTTCGCAAGCGGGTAAGATACAGGCTCAGATCACGTGATGACTGACCCATTTTCTGGCGTGAGGATGGTCCATGAGCAACCGCACCCTTTCACTGCGTTCGTTGAACCGCACGCTGCTGGCACGGCAGATGCTGCTGGCACGCGAGGCAATAACCGTTACCGAGGCGGTCGAACGGCTGGTTGGGCTACAGGCGCAAATTCCCAACCCACCCTACATCGGCCTGTGGACGCGGCTGCAAGCGTTTCGGCGTGATGACCTGACCCGAATGATGATGGAGCGCCAGATTGTGCGCGCCGCCATGATGCGTTCCACGCTGCACCTGGTCACCGCCGCAGATCACCAGTGCTTCAGGCCCCTCATTGAACCGGCGCTGATTAAGGCACTGGCGGCATTCTTCGGCACGCGCGGCAAGGCGCTTGATATTGCGGCACTGGTCGCGGCGGCAAAAGCCGCCCTGGACGAAAAGCCCTGCTCCACCGGCGAACTCAAAGCAAGGCTCCTGGAAGTCGCGCCTGGCAGAGACGGGGATGCACTGGCCTATGCTGTGCGCACCTACCTGCCGCTGGTTCAGGTACCGCCCGGTGGCACGTGGGGCAGCGGCAGCTTCGCGTCTTACGTCACGGCGGAAGCGTGGCTGGGGGCGCTTACGCCGGTGAGCCTGGAGACCCTGTTTGCCCGGTATCTGCGCGCCTTTGGCCCGGCCTCTGTGATGGACTTTCAGGCCTGGTCTGGCCGGGTTAACCTTAAAAGCGAGGTGGCAGCGTTCGCGGCCAACTTCGCGACGTATGAGTCGGAAAACGGCACGCTGCTGTATGATGTGCCCGGTATGCCCATCGTGGATGCCGACACGCCCGCGCCGCTGCGGTTTGTGCCGGAATACGACAATCTGATCATCGCTCATGCAGACCGCACGCGCATCATCAGCGACGCCGCCAGAAAACGCGTCTTTCTCTCTGCTGCCCGCGTACTCCCCACCATACTCGTGGACGGTTTTGTAGCGGGTACGTGGAAGGTGGAGCGCACGAAAGCAGATGCCGTCCTGACGATTCAACCGTTTGCCAGACTGACCGACGCGCAGAAAGCCGAGCTGGTTGAGGAAGGCGAACGGCTCATCACGTTCATGGAGGACGACGCGGCGACCTATGCAGTGCGGTTAGCCGCTGTTTGAGGGGTAAGGGTCACTGCGACACGCGGTATGCATTGGCATGTGTGTGCGCGGGGTGGCGGTCCGTTGGAGAGACGGCGTCCGCCGGGGTGCAGGGCCGTGCGCCTGCGCCCCGCAGTGGTTTACTGCTACGATATTGCGTATTTGCGCCAGGCTGTACTGATGCTGTTGGCGAATCCCCCTCACCCTAAATCCCTCTCCCACTGCTTCGCGGGGA
>CAZQIJ010000143.1:0-10023 GCA_964592955.1 uncultured Anaerolineaceae bacterium | reverse complement strand
GCGGTTATCTTCACCAAATGTCAGGTTTGCGCCCACCCCATACCGATTAGCCAGACGCCCAACGACGGCCTGCACCTGACCGAAGGGGATAGGGTCAGTTTCGAAGAACGGCTGCAGGAACTCCGGCAGATACGCGACCGGGAGCTGCGCTGTAACCGTCCCCGTGCCCTCGAAAGACGGATCACCCAGCCCGGCATACAGGCTCATGGTGCCGATCAGAATATCGAGCGCGTTGAGCGTGAACGATCCCCGCGCCCCACGAATGCTTTCGCCGGGCTTGTTGACGCTGAAGACGGCATTCGCGGCCTCAAACTGACCCATCAATGCCATGCTTCCGCTAAAGCTGCCCCACCCCTCCTCGTTGATCGTCAGTGAGGGCGATCCCGAAAGCAGCGGCACGCCGATTGCGTCGCGCAGCGCCGGGGTGCCCACCTCCAGCTCGGCCTGCGCTTCAAACTGCGCATACTCGCCAGACAAATCCACAGCGCCCGCCAGCGATGTCAGGTAAACCGGCGTCGTGCCCAGCGGCACGTTCAACCCTTTAAGCGCCGCCTGAAGATTCTCCCATTGCAGTTCGTCGTTGGTCAGATAGACTTTTACGCCCACCGTGATGCCGACATCGGCAGAGGCGCTGCGCCGGATGAAGTTGCGCACTTCCAGCATACCGCCACCCGCAAAGGCATAGCCCCCATAAGGATCTTCGCCGTCGGGCGCGCGCCGCTCGACCTCGACCTCAACATCACTGAGGTGGAATCCCTTCAGCGACAGCGGCGGCAGCGAGATTTTCCCGGAGCCTGCCAGCCCCACGAATTCGACATCATCGGCATAGATGCGCAGGGACTCAGCCTCCACCGCCAGCGACTGGCCGCCGTCAAACAGATCCGCATCCAACGCCAGGCTGACATCCTCAGCCTGCAAATAGAGTTCGCTGCCCACACCGCGCGTATCGCCATAGGCGAAGCCGACGCTGCCAACCTGAAGTGTGGCGGGACCGAATTCGACCTCCCCCACCGCGCTGAAATCGACGCCGCTCCCCGGCTCCACCGCCATACTGACGGAGTCCCACGTCAGCACCAGCCCGCTGTAGGGAATCAGGGTATCTGCTGTGAGGTGGCGGATGATGACCTGCCCGGAAATCTTCAGGCCGTCGTTGGTGAAGTTGGCGCTGGCAGCCTGCACCTCAAAGAGGCTGCCGAACGTAAACGGCGCGAAGGCCGGTACCGCGCCGCTGATCTCGCCCGCCGGAGACATGCGGAACTCGGTATACGGGATGGTGCGCGCTTGCGGCACGTTGAGCTTAATCAGCCCGCCGGTGAGCACCAGATCGCCGTTGTAGTTCAGCGTCATCACCACCTGTGGCAGCGTGTCTGCGTCGAATTCGACGCGCGTGCGTTCAACCGGCAGTTCCCAGGCGGACCCCACCGTAACGAGCATCTGGCCGGAACTGGTCTGCCCGGCGCTGAACGTCAGCGCGCCAGTTTTGAGCGGGACGAAGGTGCTGTCGTTCAGCACATAATTGACCGTCCCCGTAATGTCAATGGTGCCAGCGCCAGGATTGACGCTCACAATGCCAGGCAGACCGTTTACAGCGATGGTATCGCCGATGCGGACGTTCTGGCTGCCGTTATAAACCCCGCCGCCCACATCCACGAAATCATCCGCGCATACCTGGACGGCGTTAACGGTCAGGCAGGTGACCGGTTCGGGGGTGTTGGTGGGAGTGGGCGGAACCGGCGTGGCGGGCGGCTCCGTAATCGTGGTTGCCAACAGAATGGAGTCAAAGTGTGACGGGTTGTAGGAGCCTGGCTGACTTGCGTTCACGGTGAGGGACAGGTTAGCGCCGCCGAGCGCAGTGTCCGGAGGGGTGATCTCAAATGAGAACGGTAATACAGCGCCAATCTCAAGGTTGGGGAGATTGATTTGCCCTGATAGTGAACCTCCCTGCCCCCAACTGTGCGAATAGTTGAGCTGATAGCTTACGTTTACATACTCAAAAGGCGTTGTCATGGCGGGTTCAACGTGGATCGCGCCAACCTCCGCCTCCGCTGGAAGCGGCGTCGGGGTTGGGGTTGGCCCACTGGGTGTAGCATCAGGGTTAACCGCGCGCGATTCGCGTGGGGTACCCGCACCGCAGCTCACCTCAACATAAGAATACTTGAGATACTCCTCATACCCGTAGTAAAAGGCGTAGCGCGCGCCTTCATAGCCGACGGCGCACGCCTGCTGCCATCCGGCAACGCTGTTAATGGCAATGGTCGCTGTGGTTGACGTGGGAAATGGGCTTGGAGATGTACCGGAGCAGCCATGCGGCGGCTGCAACCCACAAGTCATGGAAAACAGACCCGAAATCGGATGGCTGAAGGTAAAATCGATGACGTACTGGCCCGCGCGCTCTGCGAAGGACATACCGGTGATGGACGGCATGGCGTTGCGCTGCACCGTGCCGCTGACAGTGATGGTTTGTCCTGCCTGAATAGTGGCAGGCATCGCGCCATCGATCTGAAGCGCGTAATAGGGTTCCTGCGCGCTGATCTGCTGCTCTGGCGTCGCTATGACGAAGAACAGCAGCAGCAACGTGACAGCGGTCAGCGACAGCAGGAGAAACCTTGCGCGTGCGGTGGAGGAGACAGTCCATGCAAAGAAACGTGCTCTGTGGGTATAGATATGCTGCTGCATCTTTATTCCTTTTGTAGTTCGCAACTACCCAGGTATGGGTTGCGCCTGAAGCCCTTATCCCCTGCCCTATCTGCCACTGTCTGCCGTCGCTGCGCGGATGGTGAAGGGGGTGAATGCAGCGCCGCACTGGTGTTTGAGTCCCTTTGCCTGGCTTTGCCTGGGAAGAGGGATTCAGGGTGAGGACGATTCAGCCTCAACGTCTATACCTGAGTAGTTACTGTAGTTCAATGTGTTGTCCATACGGTTGGTTTGCGAAGCACTTCCATTATGACGCCGGCTTAAACGATGGTCAAGTAAAGGCTTTTCACCCCATCTAACACGTTGTTAACGCGCGTGCAGTATCTTTTTGGCGCAAACGCCGTTATAATGCGAGTATTGTGTCTCATATCCCCCTAAGGTTTTCATGCAATTCAACGAACTTAAGCTCATTGATCCCCTGCTGCGCGCCATAAGCGCAGAGGGTTATACCCACCCCACACCCATTCAGGAACAGGCTATTCCCCCGGTGCTTGAGGGCCGTGACGTACTGGGCATCGCCCAAACCGGGACCGGCAAGACTGCCGCTTTCGCGCTGCCCATTTTACAGCGCCTGAACGCCATAAACGGCCCGCGCCGTATGCGTGTGCTTGTCCTTTCCCCCACGCGCGAACTGGCCGCACAGATCGGCGAGAGTTTCACGGTCTACGGCAAGCATCTGCCCTTTCGCACCGCCGTGATTTTTGGCGGCGTGGGACAGCGCCCCCAGGAAGACGCCATTCGGCGCGGGCTGGATATTCTGGTTGCCACGCCGGGACGTTTGCTGGACCTCATGAATCAGAACATCGTGAGCCTGGGCACGATCGAGATTTTCGTGCTGGACGAAGCCGACCGCATGCTCGATATGGGGTTCATCCACGATGTGCGCCGCGTGATCGCCAAACTGCCCCGCCAGCACCAGACGCTGCTGTTCAGCGCAACCGTTCCGGCGGATATCCAGAAGCTGGCCAATGACATCCTGATTAATCCCGTCACGGTTGAAGTGACTCCGCAGGCCACGACCGTCGAGAAGATTGACCAGAGCATCTTCTTTGTGGAAAAGCGCGACAAAATCTACCTGCTGGAACACCTGCTGCGCGACAAGTCTGTACGGCGCGTGCTGGTCTTCACACGTACCAAGCACGGCGCGAACAAAGTCGTCAAGCAGTTGGACGCGGTCGGCATCCGCACCGAGGCCATTCACGGCAACAAAAGCCAGACCGCCCGCGAACGCGCGCTGGCGAACTTCAAATCCGGGGCGACGATGGGCCTCATCGCCACCGATATCGCGGCGCGCGGGCTGGACATTGACGAGATCACGCACGTGATCAATTATGACCTGCCGAACATTCCCGAAAGCTATGTGCACCGCATCGGGCGCACGGCGCGGGCTGGCGCGTCTGGCATCGCCTACTCGTTCTGCGAGGAAGAAGAGCGCCCGTATCTGCGCGATATCGAGCGCACCATTCGCATGAATATCCCGGTGGTGGCCAACCATCCGTATCCTTCGCCGCTGGGCATTCCCGTCGCAACCGATCTCAACGGTCGGGGTTCCGGCGCGAACGGGCGTCCTAATGGCAATGCGGCGCAGAACGGCCAGCAGCGGCAGCCCTCCGGTGGCACAGCGCAGCCCCGGCGCGAGCATCAACCGCAGCGCGGCCAGTCTAACGGCCAGCGGTCGGCCAGCGGGGCAGACACAGACAACGGTCAGCGGCGCAGACGCCGCCGCAGCCAGGCCCCCAAACCACAGCTTTAGCCTGCATCGTTAACCTCGTTGTTAATCTCGTTTGCCAGGGCGCAGCCGCAACGTGCCTGCGCTCTGGTGCGTTTCCCCACGGTCCATACTGCCCATAACAGCAGCACAGGCAAAAAATCACTTGCGTAGCCCAATCATAGGGCAGACGTCATTCAAGCGTAGGTCAGCGCGGTTAAGATACAAACTGCGATTACATAACGCAGGAGTGAGGTGCGATGCTATCTTACGCAAGACAACGGCTCTCCCTACTCATCGCTGCGCTGCTGGTGCTGTTGGCCAGCCCGTCGGCATTCACGCCGCCAGCGTTCGCCCAGCGGGGAACACCACCCGCGCCAGAATCCACACAACAGCCCACGCCCGCGCACAGCGGTGTGCTGCCCACCATGAATATACCCACGCTTGTAAGCACACCCATGCCTGCAGGTACGCCGACAACACGATGGTCGCTGCCTGAGGCACTTCCCACGCCAGGCAGCGCATTCTACGTGTCTCAGGTGCTGCCTGGCCGTGGCGCGGAAGACATCGGAACAGAGGCGGTGATCACCGTCGTCTTCAACCGTCCGGTAGTGCCGCTGGTGATGGCAGAGGAAATGGACGCGCTGCCCCAACCGCTGACGTTCACGCCGCAGATCAGCGGTACGGGCGCATGGATCAATACCTTTGTGTACCAGTTCACCCCGAATGCGCCGCTGGTTCCGCTGACGACCTATACCGTGCGCGTCGATGCCGCCCTGACCACCGCAGACGGCCACCCACTGGCCGAAGCTTACACCTGGTCTTTCAGCACGGTTTCGGCCATGGTCACGGGCCTGGTTTTCGTAGACAATTCTGCTGACCTGCTGCTGCCTGTGGTTGCCGCGCGCTTCAACATAGCGTTGGATCAGGGCGCGGTTGAGGCGCATTACACGCTGCGCCCGGTGATCGACCCGGAGGTGACGAGCCAGGAGCTGCTGAACGAGCGCCTGAACAACGGTCAGGACGTGCTGCTGGGAGACCCGGTAGCGGCCGAGTTTCGCTGGGAACCAGACGGCAGGGTCGCCTACCTTACCCCCACCGCGCCGCTGACCAACGACACGCTGTATGTGGCGCGTGTGAATACAGAGGCCATCACGTCAGCGTATGGCATCCCGTTCGCTGCTGGCCGCGACAGGCTGGTGTTTGCCACGCTGCCGTATCCCGATGTGGTCAGCATCAGCCCCGAACCAGGCAGCGAAACATCGCAGTACAGTGGTTTCAGCATCGCGTTTAATACGTATATGAACGTGGAAAGCATCAATGAGCGGCTGACGATCACCCCTGCGCCGGTCACCTTTGATGCCTTCCGCAGTTATACAGATTACAGGGTGCGCTTTGATGGGTCAGCCAGCACCACCTACACCATACGGATTGCGCCGGGCATCCAGGATATTTTTGGCAACATTTACGATGCGCCAATAGAATTCAGCTACACCACGCTGCCATATCCCCCGGAGTTTGACCTGCGCATCCCTTATTACCCGGTCTCGTTCCTGAGCGCCTACAGCGACGAAACCCGGCTGTTTGTGCGCCATCGCAACGTGAATGAACTGACCGCCGAGTTGTTTGAAGTGCCCCTCGAACGCTTCATGCAGCGGCTGCTGCCGCTGGCGGGAGACAACAATAACCTCGCCAACGCCACCTTCCTGCAGTTGGATCTGATCAGCGCATGGCAGGTGCCACTTGAGAATGTGCAGAATGCCACACTGCCCACGCTGATGACGCTGGGGCCGGAAAGCGCCTGTGGCGGCACCCTGAACACGGTGCTGCGGATCGGGGATCAGATCGCCATCCGAACACAAACCCCCGTGACAGCGCTCAGCTATCCTGTGGACGGTAGGAACCGGTTCACGCTGGTGGATGGCATTGAGCTTCCCATCACAGGCGGCCCATTCTGCACGGCTGACGAAATCTGGTGGGAAGTTGAACTGGGGACAGGCACCGGCTGGCTGCCCGAACGCCGGGACGGCGTAACGCTGCTGGAACGCGTTGAAGCGGCGCTGGAAACGCCGCTGCTGGTTGGCAATGGCGACCGGCTCTCTGCCGGAATTTATGGGCTGCGCGTTACCGTGACGGATCCGATGCCCGAAAACCACATGCTGCGGCGCACCCACACCCTGATGGTCATGACGGCCAACCTCACGCTGAAGGTGGCCCGCGATGAACTGCTGATCTGGGCGGTAGATGTGCAGTCCGGGCTGCCGCTGGTCGGCGTTCCAGTCACGATCTATGCGCCGGGTGGCCCCATTGCCGCCGGTTTTACCGACGACCACGGCTTGCTGGCCGTGCCGGTAGAGACGCCAGAAGGTGGCGCTGTGGCGCGGTTCGCAGCCACAATTACGACCGATGTGCATTTCGGCGTCGGCTATTCCCACTGGTCTAATGGGATTGACCCACAGTGGTTGGGCGAAAACGCGGCGTATAACCACAGCGGCTACACAGGCACGGTCTACACCGAGCGCATCGCGTACCGTCCGGGCGAAACTGTGTACTTCCGGGGGTATGTGCGCGCCCGCCAGGATATGACCTATACCGTCCCCACCGGCGTGGACAAAATCTACGCAGTGATCCACGATCTGCGCTCGACAATCCGCGTGCCGATTGAACTGACCGCCTACGGCACCTTCAGCGGGTCGTTTGCGATTGCGGATGATGCCGCAATCTCACCCCATTACCGGATCGACATCGAACTCCCGCACGATTTACCCAACACCAAGACGGGTTACCGGGGTGTGGCGTCTGCCTGGTTCACGGTGGCGGAATACCGCCTGCCCGAATTCCTGGTGGATGTCAACCCGGCGCGCTCAGATTACGCCAGGGGCGAAACGATCCAGCTCGCATTTGGCGGCACATACTATCATGGCGGCCCGGTCAGCAGGGCCCATGTGGGCTATGAAATCGTCGCCAGAGATTACGGTTTCGTTTACCGAGGGACAGAGCGCGCCTACTACAACTTTGCGCCCAGCCCGGAGTATCCTGAAACTTACGCGGCGCAGCAGGTTACCGAAAGCGAAGGGATCACCAGCGCTGACGGAACGCTGGCAGTCGAAATCCCGGCGGACCTTACCGTCTCTAACCGCAGCCAGATCTACAATATCGAAGCGACCCTGCGCGACGAAACCAACCAGACCGTCTCCAGCACCGGGGCGCTGGTCGTCCATGCCGGGCAGTGGTACATTGGCAGCCGTGCCGAAAGCTATGTGAACACGGCAGGGGAAGACACCACCGTTCAGGCACTGGTGGTGGACTGGGAAAGTGTGGGCGTGCCGGACCAAACGCTGGTGGTCGCGGTAGACCGGCGCGAGTGGTCCAGCGTGCAGGAGCGCGACCCCACCACCGGCGCGACCGCCTGGACGTGGGATTTTGAGGATTTCCCGGTCGCCAGAGGGCGCATCACCACAGACGCTGACGGTAAAGCTGCTTATACGTTTGTCCCGGCCCGCGGCGGCATTTACCGCGTGACGTTCACCGCGCGCGATGCGCCTGGCAACCGCATCACCCATACGGCCCAGGTGTGGGTCACCAGCGAGCAGTATGTCCCCTGGCTCATCGCCAACAGCTTCCGCATCGACCTGGTGGCAGACCAGCCCGAATACCACGTGGGCGATACCGCAGAAATCCTGATCGCCTCACCTTTCCAGGAGCCTGCAACCGCGCTCGTAACCGTAGAGCGCAGCGGCGTGATTGCGCGTGAGGTCATCCGCCTGGAGACCAACTCGCACGTCTACCGCTTGCGCATCGCACCGGATTTCGCCCCCAACGTCTTCGTCAGTGTGATGATCGTCAGCGGGGTCACCGAGTCCACACCCGTTTCGCTCTTCCGCATGGGGATCGTTCGCCTTCCGGTGAACATTGAACAGAAAATCATCACGATTGATATCGAGGCAGATACGCCGCAGGCCGAACCCGGCGATACCGTGACCTATACCGTGCGCACCACCGATTATCGCGGTGAACCGCTGCAAACCGAGCTGGGCGTCGCCCTTACCGAAGCGCCCGCGCTGGCCATCACGGGCGGCACGCCCTATACGCTGACGTGGTTTCTCAACACGCTTTACAGCATGCAGGGAATCGGTATCATCACCGGCACCCCACTGACGCTCAATACCGACCAGATCACCGCCGAAATTCTGAATCAGATCAAAGGCGGTGGCGGTGGTACGGCCAGCCCCCCCATCATCTACGATACACGCGCGAATTTCGCCACGACGCCCTACTTTAACGGCGCTCTGGAAACCGATGAAGACGGTGTGGCAACCTTCCAGGTGACCCTGCCGGATAACCTCACCACGTGGACACTGAATGCCTACGCCATCAGCGATGGGCGTGACGGTGTCACACGGCTGGGCTTTAACAGCGCGGATCTCATCAGCACGCGCCCGCTGCTGGTGCGCCCCGTCACACCGCGCTTTCTGGTATCGGGCGACAGGCTGGTGCTGGCGGCAGTGGTCAGCAACAACACCGGTACAGACCAGAGTGTCACTGTCAGCCTTCAGGCGACGGGTGTGCTCACCGAAGGGGACACCGAACAGCGGGTCATGATTCCGGCCAGTGGTCGCGCGCGGGTGGAATGGCCGGTAGTGGCAGGACAGGGCAGTTATGCCGAGGTGATCTTCTCTGCGGTCAGCGCAGATGGCACCTACCAGGACTCGGCCCGCCCGGTCATCGGCGAGGGGGATGACCGGCTGCTGCCCATCTACAGTTACACGGTGCATGAAACCGTCGGCACATCCGGCATGCTGCGCGAGGCCGCTGCCCGCACAGAAACGCTCCGGATCCCGCAGACGCTGGCCGTGCAGGATGGCATACTGAACGTCGAAATTCAGCCATCGCTGGCCGGCATCACGGTAGACAGCCTGCGCTATCTGAGAAGCTATCCGCATCAGTGTACCGAACAGACCATCAGCCGGTTTCTGCCGAACATCATGACGTACCGGGCGCTTGCCAGCCTGAACCTCGCAGACGAAGCGCTGCGCGAAGACCTTACACGCAATGTAGATATCGCGCTGACAAAACTGATACAGACACAGAAAACCGATGGCGGATGGGGCTGGTTCTCCAGCGAGCTGAGCCAGCCGCAAACGACGGCTTATGCGCTTATCGCGCTCGTGGAAGCGCGGGCGCAGGGGTTCGCAGTGCCAAACGACGCGATTACCAATGCAATACAGTACCTGCGCAACAGCCTGATCACCGTTGGCCCCGAAGTGTCACAATCGGACCTGAACCGTCAGGCCTTCATCCTGTATGCACTGGCGCGGGCAGGCGCGCCGCACGTCGCGGCAAGCTCGACCCTGTTTGACTACCGCACCCGGCTTTCGCTGGATGCCCGCGCGTTCCTGGCGCTGACGCTGCACGCCATTGACCCTGAATCGACACACCGCACCGCCGCGCTGCTGTCTGATTTCAACACGCTGGCGATCGTGAGCGCCACCGGCACCCACTGGGAAGAATCGACCTATGACTATTGGGGCTGGGGTTCGGCGGTGCGTACCAACGCGCTCGTGCTGATGGCGCTGGTCGAGATCGACCTGCAGAGCGAACTGATCCCCAACGCCATCCGC
>CAZQIJ010000142.1:0-10053 GCA_964592955.1 uncultured Anaerolineaceae bacterium | reverse complement strand
GGACAACGGAGACGGCACAACAGGCTACCACGTGTCGATTGACCTGGACGGTTTCGCCACCTATCTTGAAACGCTCGCGCCGTCCCTGGTGACGCAGCCAGTGGACGCACGCTTTCACTTCAACGAAACCACAGGCCAGCTTGAAGTTATCCGGCCTGCGGTGGGTGGACGCCAGTTGAACGTCGCGCAGACCATCGCGGCGCTGGAAGAAAAGGTCTTCAGCATCACGGATCGCACGGCCTACATGGTCTATGATTACACGCTGCCGCGCTACCACAACAATATCACCGCCGCAGCGCTGGGGATCACCGGCATGGTGATTGAAGCCACGACGTACTACGCCGGGTCAGACGCCAACCGCCGCACCAACATCGCGGTTGGCGCGGCGCTCTATGACGGCATTATCATTGGCCCGGGGGAAGAATTCTCGTTCAACTACTGGCTGGGCGACCTCAGCGAAGAAGCCGGTTTCACGGAGGGCAACATCATTTTTGGCGGGCGCACCACCACGGGAATCGGCGGCGGCATCTGCCAGGTGAGCACGACGGTGTTTCGCGCGGCCTTCAATGGCGGTTACACCATCATCGAACGCAACGCGCACGGCTACCGCGTGGGCTACTATGAGCAGCAGGGCAGCCCACCAGGGCTGGACGCGGCAATCTGGACGCCGGAACGTGACTTCCGGTTTCAGAACGATACGCCGTACCACCTGCTGATCGAGGCATCGGTGTTCCCTGCCAACAACGCGCTTCAGTTCCGGTTCTACAGCACCTCCACCGGGCGGCAGGTCGAAATTCAGTCAGCGTCGGTGCGCAACCCGGTGCCGCCGCGCCCAACGCTCTACGAAGCCAACGACGAACTGACCCTGGGCGAAATCGTGCAGGTCGATTATGCGGCTGAGGGCGCGGATGTCAACATCGAACGCATTATCCGCGACGCTGCCGGGAACGAACTGCGCCGGGACAACATTTTCACCCATTACCTGCCCTGGGGTGCCATCTACCAGGTGGCACCGGGCGATCCCCGCCTGAATGGGCAGTGAGCACAGCTTGCGGTTTGTGTTAGAATATTAAGGTAATGTGCAGGCAGACAGGATAGATGAGAAGCGATGCGCGCCAATTTTGCCCTGGACTATGACGTATTGACTGTAGAACAGCCGCAGAAGCTGTATCTCATGGCGTATTTGACCGCCGGGCCTGCGCCAAAAGACCGAGAACGCCGCCCCCTTAACCTGAGCCTGGTCATTGACCGCAGCGGGTCGATGGCGGGCGATAAGATCGATTACACCCGGCAGGCCGCGCAGCTTCTGGTACAGAACCTGGGTATGCGCGATATTCTGTCGATTGTGCTGTATAACGACACGGTCGAAACGCTGCTGATGCCAGAAAATGTGCAGCGCAAAGATATGATCAACCAGCAGATCCGCAACATCAAACCCGGCGGCACCACCAACCTGAGCGGCGGTTGGCTGGAAGGCGCGAAGCTCGTCATGCAGAACCACGATTCTCAGCACATCAACCGGGTTATCCTGATGAGCGATGGGCTGGCGAATCGCGGCGTTACCAGTACAGAGAAGCTGGTCGCCATCGCGCAGCAAAAGCGCGGTGAAGGCGTGACGACAACGACGATGGGCCTGGGGACGGACTTCAACGAAGATCTGCTGATGCAGGTTGCCAACGCAGGCGGCGGCGCGTTCTACTTCATCGAAAGCCCGGAAGTCGCGCCGCTGATCTTCCAGGAAGAGCTTCAGGGTCTGCTGAGTGTGGTGGGGCAGAACCTCATTATCAGCATCGAGCAGAGCGAAGTTATCACCGGGGTGAGCCAGTTGAATGCCTACCCCACGCAGGTGGAAGGACGGCGCATCACGTATCGTTTGGGTGATGTGTTTGGGGATGAGGTAAAAGCCCTGCTGCTGGAAATTACCATTCCCGGCCTCAAGGAAATCGGCCAGCGGCAGATCGCCGCGCTGCGCTTTGAATATGACGAGCTGTTGGAGCAGGGCGGGACGATGCGGCGGGTGTGGGAACTACCCGTCAACGTCAACGTGGTGACGTCCAGCGGGCAGCCACAACTACCCAACGCCGAAGTCAAGCGAAGTGTGCTGCTGCTGCACGCGGCCCATGCGCGGCGCAGCGCCATTGAATCTGCTGATCGCGGGCGCTTCAGCGATGCTTCGCAGGTGCTGCGGGACGTGGTGCGCGAAATTGACGAATCGGGTGTACAGGATGTGCAGGTGCAGGAAGAACGCCAGGCACTTAACCAGCAGGCGGAAGACCTGGAAAAAGGCACCGCACAGTACGACGAGTACAGCCGCAAGATGATGGCTACCCAGTCCTTTTACACGATGCAGAGCCGTCACGACGAGACTATGGTACTGCGCGAACGCGAAAAGAACCGCCAGCCGCAAACCGACCCGATCTCCAAAGAAGCGCCGAAGACGCCGCTGAAAACCCCCACCCACGTCACCTGGCAGTCGCAGAAGTTCACGCTGACCGGCGACATCATCCGCATTGGCCGGTCTAACCACAACGAAATCATCATCGGCGCGCGCGGGGTCTCTCGCTTTCACTGCCAGATCAAGCGCGAAGATGAGCGTCTGCTGATCGAGGATGTGGGCAGCACCAACGGGACGATTGTCAACGGCCTGACGCTGACCGGGCAGCACCTGCTGAAGGTGGGCGATGAGGTCAAGTTGTGCGATGAACGGCTGATCTTTCACGACGGCAGTTACGGCGGGTAGGCCGCTGCGCCTGAACCCTGTGCTGTGGCGTAAATGGCGCTGCTGCGTAAATGGCGCTTAACGTAAAGAGGGATTTGCTATGGCTCATGAAACGTATTCTGTGACCGTTGCCGGGGTTCAGCGCGACCTGCGGCTGTTTGAAATCAAACCCGGTGTGCGCATTGCCATTGTCAACATCCTGGGGGATACGGAGCTGGTGCAGGCCGCCAGCCGTGATCTGGCCAAACTGCTGACCGAACATAACCCGGAAGTGCTGGTGACGGCGGAGGCCAAAAGCATCCCGCTGGCACATGGCCTGAGCGCAGAGATGGGCATCCCGTATGTGGTGCTGCGCAAAACCTACAAGCCCTATATGGGCGAGGCGCTGCAATCCGAGACGCTGAGCATCACCACCGGCGAACCGCAGACCCTGTTCCTGGATGAAAAAGACCGGATGCAGGTGGAGGGACGGCGCATTGCCATTATCGACGATGTGATTTCGACCGGCAGCACGCTGCAAGGGATGCGGCTCATCATGAACAAGGCCGGGGCCAGCATCGTGGCAGAAGCGGCGATCTTCACCGAAGGCGACCGTGCGCAGTGGCACGGCATTCTGGCGCTGGGGCACCTGCCGGTGTGGGTGGACGCGCGTTAGTACGGCGCGGCGCTGGCCAGTGCGCACACAAGCGCGCCTCACCCACCCCACCAGTAACGGCAGTGTGCAGGCACGCCGCAATGGGAGAATGCAGGCGAGGATGCAGGCAAATGTTGCGCCGGGCTTGGGAATCGCTTTTAGACGATAACCCGAACGCGCCGGCCCGCATCCCATGCCATACGCATTACACGTTCACTACCCCAAACCGCAGCGGATAGCCCGTGATAACAAGAGACGGGCGAATTTACGTTCTGGGCGGTTCTTTGCGAAGATAACCCAGGAACACCGGCCCGTCTCTGTACTACCAGTTCACGATACCTACTGTCACCCCTCTACACTATCACAATTTCACATTGGGCGAAACACCGCACCGGAACATTGCCAGTTCGCCTTCATCAGATCTGACCACGCGCGAAATCGGCAATGAGTTCGGGCGCGGCGCTGTCGAAACCGACGACATCGAGCATACCGCCGTCGTTCGGGTCTGCAATCGTGAAGCCGTTGCTCGTCATGCCGACGACGATCATCCGCGCGGCAATTCCGGTCTTTTGGCGGTAATCCCGCAGGGCGGCAGCCGGATGGATCGTGCCAGCCCAGGTTTCAGAGTCGGTATAGACGATGAACGTATCGACCCCCAGCTTCTGTGTCTGCGCATACAGGATAGGCTGTGCGCAGTCCGTTGCCCCAAAAGGCAGCCCACTGGTGGCCTTCATGACGGCGTTGATCGACATCCTGCTGGTAATATCCAGCGGTACGATTTCCTTCTGAAAGGCCACCACCATGTATTGCTGTTCCTTGCGTGCCGTGACCATCGCCATCGCCGCCGCGCCTTCACGCGGGGTGAGGCCGGGTGCCCCGGCGACCATGCCCATCGACATCGACCCAGAGACATCCAGCGCCAGCATGAAGCGCTTGCCCACAGGTTCAACGTTTCTGAACGCCAGCCCAAAAGCGCTGTCGAGTGCGTCCATAACCGCCTGCACCGGCGTCCATTCCATCTGTGCCGACGGTACCGGGCGCAAATTCACACGGCGACCGCGTGGGCTGTAGCCCAGGCCGTAGGTGCGCATGGCTATCAGCACCGCAATCGGGTGGACGCGCGCCTTTTGCAGCAGTTGGCTGTCGGTCAGCCGTGCGATGATCGTTCTGGCGGCGTCGTTCATGGGTGCCAGAAAACCGCTGCGTGTCATCGTCGCCAGGTTGCGAATCATGGCGGTCATGGGCATCTTCGGCAGCAGCGCCTCCCACACCGCCGGATACCTGAGCCATTCAGTGGGCACGGCTTCGCGCGGCAGGTCATATGCTTCGATTAGTTTGAGGACGGTGTGCAGTTCTTTGGCCTCCTGCACCCGCTCAAATGCCCAGACAAACGCCAGCGCTTCGTCTGTGGGTGCGTTCACATCCCAGGCCCACGCAGCCTGTGCGCGCTTGGTCGCGTTTGCACGCCCGGTAATCCAGCGGTAGAGTGCGTTTTCGGTTTCGCTGCGCGGCTTGGGGTGCGCCAGGCGCAGGGTGTCGGCATGGGTCCAGCCGCCGCGCTGGCGATACTTGACCACCTGGTAGGCAAGCTGGCGGGCATTCATGGCACGGTACCACCCCGCGACAGCCCGGCGCAGCCCCCGCCCCCACCCGCGCATCGTCTGCACATAGTCCACGAAGCTGAACAGGTGCGTTCCGGTGCGGCAGACCTGCGGCAGCGCGTCCAGCGCGGCTTTGCGCGCAGACGTATCGCCCAGGCTGCAAACCAGCGCCAGTGCGAAGATTGCCGGGTCCGGCTTCGGTGCGCGCCCCTCGGTGGAGATGGCCACGATCTCGCGCACAACACGCAGGCCGTCATGCTGGATGCAGGTCAGGACATTATTCGCGTTTTCGACCGTCAGCGCCTGCTCACGGATGTAATAGGTGCCGCCTTCGCTGCCCAAAATCAGGAAGCGACGCAGCCGCGCCCAATCGTCCACCTGCCAGGTATAACCGCCTGCCGAGTTTGCCACCTGACCCGGAAGCGGTGCGCTTTGAGGCGTTGGTGCGCCTGCCTGCAGACCGATTTTCTTGAGGTATTGCTTCATTGTCGGTACCTCCGGGTAACAGCGGATAAAGTGTGCGGGTAGAACGCCCCGCGATACCAGGATCATATCACGAGATGTTTTTGAAAGTCAAGAGGGGGTTTTACGCCGTTTTGTGGTTCATAAAGGATCAGAGGGGTGTGCACTGTGCGCTTACCGCCAGTTCTAGCCTGCCTGTCATGAATCCTTCAGCATTGATCCGTACTCTTAACGCCATTCGTTATACGACCGAAGCCAAGCGAAGGAGGAAAGACGCAATGCTGCCTATTAACGACCTGAACCCGCGCCGACGGTTCCCGATTCTGATGTTCGTCCTGCTGGCGCTCAATGTACTGGTCTTCTTGTGGGAGACGACGCTGAGCCAGACGCAACTCGAAAACGTGTTTCTGGATCTGGCCGCGGTACCGGCTTTCATCAGCGCCGCGCCATTCTCGCTCGAAACGCTTCTGGACTCGCTGCGCAGCATGTTTATGCATGGTGGCTGGGATCACCTGCTGGGGAATATGCTGTACCTGTATCTGTTTGCAGATAACATTGAAGACCGGCTGGGCAAGCTGATGTTCCTGGTACTGTATTTCGTCAGCGGCTTCGCGGCGGTATTTGCGCAGGTGATCATCGACCCGAATTCGCAGATCCCCATGATCGGGGCGAGCGGTGCCATCGCCGGGGTGCTGGGCAGCTACCTGGTGCTGTTTCCGTCAGTTCGGGTGCGCGGCATCATCCCGCTCGGTTACAGCGGCCTGTTTGTGGAATGGCCAGCCTTCATTGTGCTGGGGATGTGGTTTCTTCTGCAACTGGTGGAAGGGTTCGCTTCGCTGGGTGCCGCCTATGCCAGCGGCGGTGTTGCGTTCTTCGCCCACATTGGCGGGTTTGTGGCCGGTGCCGTGCTGACGTTTATCCTGATGATGGTTGTGCCGCAGCCGCCTGCAGAGCAGCGCAACGCCATGCTGTATGACCGGGCGAAACGCTACAGGTTCTAACCGGCCACAGGCGAAACGGAATCAGAAAGGGCGACACTTCGGTCGCCCTTTGTAGTTGCAGGAACAGTGTGTATCAGGCGTTGACGACCAGCACGGTCACCATACCGAACATGCCATCGCGCGATTCGGCGTGCGTCAGCACATGGCAGTGGAAGGCCCACAGGCCGGGTTCAGTGCAGTCCACGATCACGTCATAGCGTTCGCCAGGGGCAACGTTGAGCGTATCGCACATGTACGGAACGGGCAGGTAGAAGCCGTCTTTGGCGATGACCTGCTGCGGAAGGCCGTGCAGGTGCATGGGGTGGATGAGCAGACCTTCGTTCATGTAGCGAATGCGGATGCGCTGGCCGAGGTTGGCGACAAGCGGCTGCGTGTAGGGGAAGCCCTTGCCGTTGAAGGTGAAGCCAAGCGCAGAGTCATTGAGGATCATGGTGTATTCTGCATCCACCTGCGGCTCGCGCGCTTTGTCCAGCGGTTCAACGATAAACGCGCCCAGCAGACCACGCGTGGTCTGTTCTGCAGAGTTGTGGTGCGAATGGTACATGTGCGACCCGAAGTTGCGCACGGTGAATTCATAGCTGAGGGTTTCGCCGGGGCGGATCTGCGGCTGGGTCACGAATGGCACGCCATCGACGTTATTGGGGACGATCAGCCCGTGGAAGTGAACAGCGGTTGATTCCAGCATCTCGTTGGTGACCACCACGCGCACGGTGTCGCCTTCGGTGACGCGGATTTCCGGCCCAGGCACCATACCGTTATAGGCAAACGCCTGGAACGGTGTACCGGGCATGGTTTCCCAGTCGATTTCAGAGCAGGTGAGGTTGAAGACCTTCACATCGCCATCCATAACCGGTTCCAGACGGCGGTTCCAGAACAGGTCATCCTGGCCGATATTCGCCAGGAACAGGTCAACGGCTTCCTGGTGATGCAGATCCATTTCTTCGGCGCTCAGGCGGCCAGTCTGCGCCAGTGGGGACAGACGGTTCTCAATGGGGCTTTGCGCGGCGGTGCTGCCAGCCAGGGCGAGTGTTCCCATGGCACCTGCACCCACGCCCATCAGTTTCATGAAGTCACGACGTTTCATTTGGCCGTTCAAAGGTTAAACTCTCCTCTTGGCAAGCATTCATGGATGCTAAGCAATTTCATTTAGGCAATTTCAACTAAGCAATTTCAACTAAGCAATTTCAACTAGGACTACGCCAAGCTTACAGAAGTCTGTTACAATGCGTCAGGAATGACTCTCACCGTTTTTAGGTGACATATGTCACTAAGCGCATGTGTGGTAAGTGATGATAATTTGAGCAGGCATCTTGATTGTGACAGAAGGTACAAAACTTTATGAATGGCTCTCAGACTCAACAGCCCTCAGATACATCGCCAGTCTTCGCAGTGATGGCGATGATGGGGATGTTTGCGCTTGTGCTTGCAGTGCTTCTCGCCAACCGAACAGGGGTCGAGCGGGTGGAAACAAGCGGCGCAGCGGATGACAATGCGGCTGTGGAAGCCGCACCAACAGAAGTGGCGGCTGCGGCGTTCACGCTGTACAACTCAGGTGTCGTAAACAGAGGCGCAAATATCTTCAGCACGACATGTTCGGCCTGTCATGGGATGAATGCACAAGGGATCCAGGGCCTGGGCAAGAACATGCTGACGAGCGAGTTTATCGCCAACAGTACCGATGCGGAACTGATTACCTTTATCGCGGTTGGGCGCGAGGCGTTTGACCCGATGAATACCACTGGGGTGGCCATGCCTGCCCGGGGCGGCAACCCGACCCTCACTGATGATGATCTTTATGCGACAGTCGCCTACATTCGCACGCTGCGCGACCCAATGCTCATCACGGATGACCCGGTGACGCCGCAGTTTGGCCAGAACGTGGCGCAGCAGCCCACCACCGCCCAGGCAGCCCCCACCACCGCCCCCACCAGCGGCAACCCTACCGCAATCCCCACCCAGGGCACCTGGCAGCCGCCTGTCCTACCGAATCTGTCCGCGTTGGCCCCTACAAGCCAGGCAGCGACACCCACCCTGGTTCCTACTGCCGCTGCCACGCAGCAGGCCGCTGCGCCTGAGCGCACTTTTGATGTCGTCTCTACCTATAACGTTTCCTGCGCGGGGTGCCACGCTGTGGGTGGCGAAGGCGTACCAGGGCTGGCTGCAAGCCTGGCAGAAAGCACCCTGATGCCTGACGACGCGGCGCTGGCAGACTTCCTGACCAACGGCAGCCCCACCGGGATCCTGCACGGCACAGGCGTGCGTTTTGCCGAGCTGGACGCTGACGAAACCGCCGCGATGATCGCCTATATGCGCAGCCTGCCCGCCGTCGCGGGTGCGGGTGCAGCCGCTACCCCGGCAGACACGCCTGAGGCAGCGCCAGAAAGTGCATCAGACGCAGCCACAGTCACGGTAGATGTGGCACCGGTGTATAACACTTCCTGCGCGGGGTGCCACGCTGTGGGTGGCGAAGGCGTACCGGGGCTGGCCGCAAGCCTGGCAGAAAGCACGCTGATGCCTGACGATGCAGCGCTGGCAGACTTCCTGACCAACGGCAGCCCCACCGGGATCCTGCACGGCAGAGGCGTGCGCTTTGCCGAGCTGGACGCTGACGAAACCACCGCAATGATCGCCTATATGCGGGCGCTGCCTGCCGTCCGCTGAGCCAGCATCACGCCGCGATGAACGTCCACACCCCTGGCCTGAGGCCGGGGGTTTTTTGCGTGGCTGCGCCCAGACGTGCGTCAGGTCATCTTCACCAATTTCTAGTGCAAAACAGAGATTTGTGCGCTACGCTAATGTCACAATCCTGTTGTGCGTCACAACCCTGTTGTGCGTCACAATCGTGTTGGTGATGATGAGAGTCGATGACCCTTTGTGCATGGATCGCTGCTGCCGATGAGTGATTTCGCCAGCCCAACAGCCGCAATTCCAGAGAACGTCGCGCGGGTGCGCGAACGGATTGCCGAAGCGTGCGCGCGCAGTGGGCGCAGCCCAAACGCCGTTACCCTCGTCGCGGTGAGCAAAACAAAACCTGCGCCCGTCCTGGCGGCGGCAGCAGCGGCAGGTGTGCGACATTTCGGCGAAAATCGCGTAGAAGAGTCTATGGATAAGATTCCGAAAGTCGCCGCGCTGGTGCTGCCTGAAACCGCCCTGCTCCCCCTCACCTGGCATATGATCGGCCACGTGCAAAGCCGCAAAGCCCGCGACGTGGTGCCGCGCTTTGATGTTGTGCATTCGCTGGACAGCCTGAAGCTGGCACATAAACTGTCTGAACTGGCGCAGACGGCGGGCAAGCCACTGGATGTGCTCGTGCAGATGAACATCTCTGGCGAAGCCAGCAAGGAAGGGATAAATGCTGCGCGGTGGCAAAGCGACCTTAAGCCGCTGGCAGATGTCGTGCGCCAGATCAGCACGCTGCCACACCTGCGGCTGCGCGGCCTGATGACCATCGCCCCGATTGTTGAGACGATGGAGGACGCGCGCCCGGTTTTCGCGGGGCTGCGCGCGCTGCGTGACGCGCTGGCAGAAGCGCTGCGGCTGGAACTGCCCGAACTCAGTATGGGGATGACGGACGATTACCCGGTCGCCATCGAGGAAGGGGCGACGCTGGTGCGCATCGGACGCGCGATTTTCGGA
>CAZQIJ010000141.1:0-10114 GCA_964592955.1 uncultured Anaerolineaceae bacterium | reverse complement strand
GGGCCGGCGTTGGCGGTTAGACGGGTGTCAGCCGTTTGCGGCCCACCCGGCGGCGGTTGCGCAGTATTCCCCGGCCGCTCTTGGTGGAGTTCCGGGACAAAAACCCATGCTGGCGTTTCAAACGCCGCCGCTGGAGAGGTTGTTTCGGGGGACGCTGGTCTACCTGCTGCTGTTCTTTCTGATTCGGCTGGTGCTTCAGCGCGAAACCGGTTCGGTGAAGATCACTAACGTGCTGGTGGTGGTGCTGGTGGCAGACGCGGTGCAGGGTGCGATGATCGCTGACTCAACATCGCTGGGGGACGGGATTCTGCTGGTGGGGGTGATTCTGTTGTGGGCCTACAGCCTGGACTGGCTGGGCTACCGCGTCCCCGCCATCCAGCGCTGGGTACACCCGCCGCCGCTGCTGCTGGTGAAAGATGGCAGGATGCTGCCCGCCAACCTGCGCGCCGAACTGCTGACCAGGGGCGAGCTGATGAACGCCATCCGCACCGCTGGCCTGGAGCGCGTGGACCAGGTGAAGATGGCGTACCTGGAAGGCGATGGACAGTTCAGCGTGATCCCATTCGCGCCGCCTGAACAGGAACGCGCACCGGGGCCGGATCGCCGCCGATGAGCAGCAGGTTGGCGCGGCGGATGAAGTTCAGCAGGTGCGGGGATTCTACCACCGCCATGCGCTGCGTTTCGGTGCCGCGTACCAGCGCAAACAGGTAGATGTGGCGGCGGTTGGGCAGCGTCTCTCGCGTGACCTCTGGCCGCACGCTCCAGCCGCAGCGCAGGGCATAGAAAAGCGAGTCCGTGCCGGTGTACGGCTCGGAGTCTGGCGACCAGGGACGGCGCACAGGTGGAATATGATAACCGGCCATGACCTTATCGATGTTCACGGTCAAACCCCTTTTAATAACACGAACGTTTTTTAGTTTTTTGGGTGGTGAAGCTTAACTCTATGATGAGGAATTGGCGCGCCTACGTCCAGTGACAAATGTCACAAAACCGCGCGCCAGGATCATAGCACTTGTGATCAATGGGAAGGGTGGGCTGGCGGGGTGATCAGCCTTCGACCATCTGAAACTGGAGGTCGGCGATGCGGTTTGGGGCGTCGTCTTCCACCTTCATCTTCACCATATAGAGCACGTCGTTGAGCTTGCCGCGCATAAGCACCACCACAAAATGGGTTTGCGAGGTATAGACGTTGTGAACGCGCAGGCCGCCGGTTTCGCGGAAGATATCCAGATACCAGTCGTAGAGCGCTTTTTCGTCTGCAACCGGGGTGTGGTTATCCCTGATGTGGCTGCGCAGTTTGGCAGAATCGCCAGAGGTGACGACTGCGACGAATTCGATGAAGCGGCGGCCAGCCGGGTTAAGAGAGTTAAGCGTGATACTGTTGTCGCGCATGGCAAAATTCCTGGAAGGTTGATGTTCACTGATATCGTCGTAACGACTCTGCGATTAAGTGCGAGGCGCACCTGCCGTCACCCTGAACCCGTCTCCTGGGGGAGGGGGACCTGAAGGCCAGACCTGGGCTGGCTTCACCCGTTTGCCACAGGCGAACAGGGGATGAGGACATTGTGCGCAGCGCCGCGCTGAGTAGTTACATGTATTCTAACGCCAATGCAGGACACGAAGCATTAAGATGTTTGTACGCTGAAATGTGGGCGCTGCTTCTGCTGCCACAGGCGCAGCACAGTCTACCGCAAGCCAGGCCGCAAATACAAGAATTGTATGAGAAGATGGCCGTTTTTCGGCGCTGCGGGCGGGTGACACGCTACAATCTGTTTATGCTGTGATGTGCTGCGTGTAATGTTTTGCGTAACCAACCCAAGTAAAACAGGGGTGACACGCTACAATCTGTTTATGCTGTGATGTTGGTGAAGTCGTTCACGTTGTCGTATTGGAAATCCCTACAGGCGGCCAAAATGCAAAAGTTCAAAGTGTCAGAGTCCACAGGACGCTGGATCCTGGTGGCAACTATTCTCGCTTCAAGCATGGCGTTCATCGATGGCAGCGCGCTGAACATCGCCCTTTCTGCGCTGCAGAATGACCTGGGCGCAACAGGCGCAGACCTCATCTGGATCGTCAACGGATACCTGCTGATGCTGGCGGCGCTGATTCTCATCGGCGGGTCGCTGGGTGACCATTACGGGCGTAACCGGGTATTCGCTGGCGGGATCATCCTGTTTACTGCGGCGTCGGTGGCGTGCGGGCTGTCGCCATCGCCGGGGCTGCTGATTGCGGCGCGGGCGGTGCAGGGTGTGGGCGGCGCGCTGATGGTGCCGCAGAGCCTGGCGATTATCGCGGCGCTGTTTGAGCCTGGGGAGCGCGGGCAGGCGATTGGGTGGTGGTCTGCCGCCAGCACCATCACCACCGTAGGCGGCCCGGCGCTGGGGGGCTGGCTGGTGAATGCGCTGTCCTGGCGCTATGTGTTCTTCATCAATGTGCCGCTGGCGCTGCTGGCGCTTTTCGCGCTGACGCACATCCCGGAAAACAAGGACGAGAACGCCGCGCCAGGTATCGACTGGATCGGGGCGCTGCTGGTCACGCTGGGGCTGGCGGGGCTGACGTTCGGGCTGGTGGCGCTGGGCGACCCGGCGATTGCGGCAGGGCTGGGGACGGGCGCGGCGTGGCTGGCGCTGGCCGCCGGGATTGTGCTGCTGGCGGCATTCGTCTTGTATGAAGCGCGCGCGGCACACCCGATGATCGACCTGGGGCTGTTTCGCTCGCGCACATTCAGCGGCACCAACCTGATGACGCTGTTTCTGTATGGGGCGCTGGGGGCGGTGACGTTTCTGCTGTCGCTGAACCTGATTCAGGCGCAGGGCTACCGCGAGGATCAGGCGGGGCAGGCGTTCATACCGTTTGGGCTGGTGCTGGCGCTGCTTTCGCCGCGGATGGGCGCGCTGGTAGACCGGTATGGTCCGCGGCGCTACATGATTGGGGGGCCGCTGCTGGTGGCTGCCGGGTTCTTCGCGCTGGGGCTGGTGGGCAAAACGAGCGGCCCAGACAGCTTCTGGACGACGTTCTTCCCGGCGCTGATGCTGGTGGGGGTGGGCATGGGGATCACGGTCACGCCGCTGACGACGGCGGTGATGACCGCGCTGCCGTCTGCGGTGTCTGGCATCGCCAGCGGCATCAATAACGCGGCGGCACGCTCTGCCCAGGTGCTGATGACGGCGGTGGCCGGGGCGCTGGCGCTGGTGCTTTTCACCGGGGGCGTTACCGCGCTGGCCGAAACGCTGCAAGATGACGGCCAGCGTGCCGCGCTGATCGCCGAAGCGGCGAAACTGGCGAACGCGGTGCCGCCGGAAGGGTTAGCGCCTGCCCAGGCGCAGGAAGTGGCGGCGGGGCTGGACACTGCCTTTCTGGATGCGTTCCGGGTGGTGGCCTGGCTTTCGGCGGCGCTGGCGGTGCTGAGTGCTGGCATCACGGCGCTGTTTCTGCGCGATGCGCCGCAGGCAGCGTCCAGGCCGGAACGCGGCGGCGGGCGTGCCGAGGTGCAGTGACGGCGGACGCTGCGGGTTCAGGCTGACGCGATCACATGTTTGCGCCGCAGCGCGCGCTGAGCGTGATGCAGGTGCCGCCGGTGCCGGGGTCCGCGGCCACGCGCCAGAACATCTGAATCTGGCGCGGCGAAGGCGAAACGCCCTGGCGGCTGATATCGGTATCGTGGCGGTTGTACCACAGGCGCACGGTTTGTTCGGGGTCCGTTGTGTGGAGGATGCGCACGGTTAGGCCGAGGCCGAACGGCAGCAGCGAGTCCTGCCGGTGGCTGACCAGCGTCGCGCCGGGATAATCCACGAGCCAGCGCTGCCCCTCGTGCGCACACGAGATCTCGACGCTGGCCAGCAGGGTGAAACCGCAGGCCACCGCCGCGGCCACCAGCAGCGCGAAACCTGTAAGACAGCCGCGCAGCCCGGACGGCGGCGGCTCCTCCTGATAATCCAGAAAACTGCCCATAGATGTGAATGCGGCTCCTCGTTTGGTGCTGCGCTGCCTCTATTAGACCACAAACACCCGGTAAAGCGTGAGGCTGTGCCGGGGGAACAAGTCCCCCGGCCAGTGCTTGTCTGGCAGCGTGGCGGTTGTACACCCACTAAAGTGGGTAGGCGAGACCTGTTGCGCACGGGTGGGCGGCGGGGTTTGAAATATCCACCACGTGTGGGTGTCCTGGCTGCGCGTTGGCAGCGTGGCGGTTGTACACCCACTGAAGTGGGTAGGCGAGACCTGTTGCGCACGGATGGGCGGCGGGGTTTGAAATATCCACCACGTGTGGGTGTCCTGGCGGCTGGATACGAGAAAGAAACTGGCCAGGGGAAGGATTCCCCTGGCACATATGCGGCGCGATGGGCGCGTGAACCGTCCCTACGAAGGCATGGGGTGAGGTTTGGTGAGAGGCGGTGGGCGTTTGCGTGTCTTTACGTCGGGCGTTTGCGGCGCGCGATCTTCACCTCGCCGCCTTCCACACGCACATCATACGCGGGGACATCGACCAGGGCTGGCGCGGCGAGCACCTTTCCGGTGCGCAGGTCAAATTTCGCGCCGTGACGTGGGCACTCGATCACGCAGCCTTCTACGTTCCCTTCAGACAATGGACCGTCATCGTGCGGGCACGCATCCTGGATGGCGAAGATTTCGCCGTCGATGTTGATCAGCAGCACCCAGTCCCGGCCAATGCCCACCGTCAGGCGGTCGCCGGGGCGGATTTCGTCTATGGTGGCAACGCTCACAAAGTCAGTCATTGCGCCCTACCCATAATTTTGGCTTCGATGGACGCGGCGAGGCGCTCGCGCACGCGCTCGAACGGCACGCGCTGCAAGAGTTCGTCGAAGAAGCCTTCGATGACCATGATTTCGGCCACCGGGCGGGTGATGCCGCGGCTCATCAGGTAATGGATCGGTTCTTCTTCCAGCGTGCCAAAGGTGGCGGCGTGGGAGCATTTCACATCGTCCGCCTCGATCTCCAGCCCAGGGATGCCGTCCATGCGGGCGTCGTCGCTCAGCACCAGGTTGCGGTTGGCCTGGTAGCCGTCGATTTTCTGCATTTGCGGCAGCGACTTGATCATACCCTGCCACACGGTGCGCGCCTCGTCTTTGGCCGCGCCCTTAAACAGCAGGTCAGAGACGGTGAGCGGCGCGTTATGATTCTGCTGCGTGTCCAGGTCAAAGAGCTGGTCGGAATCCGCAAAGAAGAAGCCAGAAATGCGCCCGCTGCTGCCTTTGCCGTCCAGTTCCAGTTCGATGTAGGCTTTTGTGAGCGTGGAACCCATCACACCCAGCACCCAATCGAGTTGGGCGTCGTGGCCCACGCGGGCGCGCTGGTGGCTGAATTCAAACGTCTGGCGGTTCCAGTTTTGCAGGGCCACATAGCGCAGGTTGGCGGCGTCGCCCACCAGCAGCTCAGTCGCGCCGATGTATGCGGCGTGCGCGCTGGCATCCGCAGACGTGTATTCGACCTGCATGGTGGCCTGCGCCCCTTCTTCGAGCACCACCAGCACATGCCCCAGGCTCGCGCCCGGATGGGTGTTATACATCACCACGTGCAGGGGCAGCTCGGCCACGGCGCGGCGCGGCACATACAGGAACACGCCGTGCGTCCACAGGGCGGCATGCAGCGCCGCAAATTTGCCATCGGTGGGCAGCACGGCGCGCGTCATGAGGTTGGGGCGCACGAGGGCTTCGTGTTCGCGGCAGGCCGTCAGCAGATCGGTGAAGATCACGCCCTGGGCGCTGAGCACGTCAGACATCTGATACTGCACCAGTTTGCCGTCCACAAACACCAGCGTACCGCCTTCGTCGCCGATCAGGGCTTCGCGGTTGGCCGCCGGGACGTGATCCAGCGTCGCGCCGTTGGCCGGGTGCAGCACGCCAGCTTCTTCCCAATGGATGTGGCGGTAATCGGTGCGCCGCCAGTCTTCATCCTTCTGGGTGGGCATGGGCAGCCCTTCGTAGATCTCCCAGGACGCCTCGCGCGCTTCGCGCAGCCATTCGGGTTCGTTGTTGGCGGCGCTCAGCGCCAGCACATCGGCATGCGTCACCAGCGGGGCGGTGGGTGCCATCGAACGTCGTCTTACGGGTGTTACCACAGGTTTATCACTCCTCGTTGTTGATCCATTCACATCCGTGTTTGTCAGCATCATACGTGTGCCGCGCGGGCGGCGTTTTTTGCCACGCTGAACCCGATCAGGCACAAGCGGCCCGGATGGTGCGTTGGGCACTGCCGTTCGCAGCGCGCGGCCTAATGGACAAACCAAAACGAATACGCCCAATCGTAGGGACGCGGCCCGCATCGGACAACGCAGGCGTTGTCCCTACAAAATCCGGCGGATTTATATGGGTTGATCCATAAGTACACCCCCGGAAAAAGTGTTGGATGGCGTCCATGGAGTTGACGCAGAACATCCTACAGGATTTATCTGTCTGTACTTAGGCGAACGGGTCGCTTTTATCTGCGCTGGACCGCTGCGGCGGGGGTTGGTCCCTGGCTGAGGGTGACGGCGCGCCGCGCGTGGAATAGGCCTGCGAAATGGCGATGAACAGGATGATCACCACTTCCAGCCCCCAGTAGCCCCACACCAGGCCATCCTGAAGCGTGAACCCGGCGTCGCTGGTGCTGCGGGTGATCTCGATACCGATCTCCACCGTCAGGTCGGTGTATTCCTGAAAGGTGAGCTGTTGGCTGGTCATATCGAGTTCTTCCAGCACGAAAAAGTACTCTGCATAGCGGTACGTGCCATAGGCTACGGCGGTCAGGATGAGGGCCAGCGGCAGCACCAGCAGCATCGAGCGGCTGCGCAGCGCCCCCGCAATCGTCCTGACCCAGAGGCCGGCCACGACCCCCATGAGAACCGGAAACAGCACGATGAGATAAAATTCCAGCGCAGCGCGCCCGATGATGACGCTCATAATCCCCAGCGTGACCACAGCGCCGATGAAGGCACCGAGCGCGGCTGCGACATTAGCAGGCTGTTCCTGCACGATAACGGCCGTAGACATATGCAGACTCCTTTACTGTGCAATTGTTGGAGACGAGCACCTGTGATGGAGTCATTGTATGCTGATTTTCGGAATCGTGCCGTGCGCATAATACGCTGGCAGTCCTGGGCAGAACGTGCTGCGGCGATGGTGGGAAAACGGCGGCGCACACACGCCGCCGCGCGCCTTACCCAATCGTCCCTTCAAGCTGAATTTGAATCAGGCGGTTCATTTCCAGCGCGTATTCCATCGGCAGTTCTTTTACGAGCGGTTCGAGGAAGCCGTTTACCACCAGTGCGTTCGCTTCGTCTTCGCTCATCCCGCGCGACATCAGGTAGAAGAGCTGGTCTTCGCCCACGCGGCTTACCGATGCTTCGTGGCCCATGGTGACACGCTTGGCGTTGACCTCAATGGACGGGTAGGTATCTGAACGGCTGTGGTCATCCAGCAGCAGCGCATCACACACCACGTTGCTCTTCACGTTATCTGCGCCTTCAACGATCTTCAGCAGGCCGCGATAGCTGGCGCGCCCGCCGTCCTTGCTGATGGACTTGCTGATGATCTGGCTGGTGGTGTTGGGCGCAAGGTGCGTGATCTTCGCGCCGGTATCCTGGTGCTGCCCACTACCGGCGAAGGCAATGGAGAGCACTTCGCCATGCGCGCCTTCGCCCGCCAGGATGACAGCAGGATATTTCATAGTGATATAACTGCCTATATTAGCATCCACCCATTCCATGGTGGCGTTTTTGTGCGCTACTGCGCGTTTGGTCACCAGGTTATAGACGTTGTTTGACCAGTTCTGAATGGTGCTGTAGCGGGCGCGGCCACCTTCTTTGACGATGATTTCCACCACCGCGCTGTGCAGCGAGCTGCTGCTGTAGGTGGGGGCGGTGCAGCCTTCCACATAGTGGACATATGCGCCTTCGTCCACGATGATGAGCGTGCGCTCGAACTGGCCCATGTTCTGGGTGTTGATGCGGAAATAGGCCTGAAGCGGCATTTCGACCTTCACGCCGGGCGGCACATAGATGAACGAGCCGCCAGACCACACGGCGGTATTGAGCGCCGCGAACTTGTTATCTGCCGCCGGGATGATGGTGCCGAAGTATTCGCGGACGATATCCGGGTGCTGGGCCAGCGCGCTGTCCATATCCAGGAAGATGACGCCTTTGTCTTCCAGGTCTTTGCGGATGCTGTGATAGACCGACTCGCTGTCATACTGGGCAGAAACACCCTGGAGGAAGCGGGCTTCGGCTTCAGGGATGCCCAGACGGTCGAACGTGCGCTTGATTTCTGGCGGCACTTCGTCCCAGGTGCGGCCTGCTTCGTCGGTGGCGCGCACGTAATAGTAGATGTCGTCATAATCGATCTTGCCCAGTTCTTCGACCCCGCCCCAGGTGGGGGTGGGTTTCTGGATGAAGATGTCGTAGGCCTGAAGGCGCATGTCGGTCATCCAGGCTAGTTCGCGCTTCATGGCGCTGATCTGGCGCACCATCTCGCGCGTGAGGCCCTTCTGGCTCTTGAAGGCGTAGGTCACATCTTCGTCGTGGAAGCCATATGTCTCGTCATATCCCGCGCGCAGATCGCGCAGCCCGGCTTCCTGTTCGGTAAGCTGTTTGTCGCTGGGGACGAAATCCTGATCGACCATTGTACGTTAGTCTCTTTCGGCTATTGCTTGCGAGTGAGAAAGCTCAGGCCGGTGATGCGTGCTTTTCGCGCACCCAGTCGTAACCGGCCTCTTCCAGTTTCAGCGCCAGTTCGGGGCCACCGCTTTCGACGATGCGCCCCTCAAACATGACGTGTACGAAGTGTGGCCTGATGTAATTCAGCAGGCGCTGGTAGTGGGTGATGACCAGCACGCCCAGCCCCGGCCCCAGCAGCGCGTTAACGCCGTCGGCAACGATGCGCAGCGCGTCAATATCCAGGCCAGAGTCGGTTTCGTCCAGGATGGCCAGGCGCGGTTCCAGCACGGCCATTTGCAGGATTTCGGCGCGTTTTTTCTCCCCGCCGCTGAAGCCTTCGTTGAGGTAGCGCCCGGCGAAGCTGTGATCCATTTGCAGCACATCCATTTTGGCGCGCATGAGCTTACGGAAGTCTGGAATTGAGATGCCCTTACTTTCAGGATCGGCGGCCTTCATGCGCGCGTTGACGGCGTGGCGCAGGAAGTTGGCCAGCGTAACGCCGGGGATGGCGACCGGGTACTGAAAGGCCAGAAACATCCCCAGGCGGCTGCGTTCGTCAGGTTCCAGGTCGAGCACGTTCTGGCCTGCAAACAAAATCTCACCTTCAACCACTTCATAGGCCGGGTTGCCCAGGAGCACGTTGGCCAGCGTGCTCTTGCCAGAGCCATTCGGTCCCATCAGCGCGTGAACTTCATCCTGGCGGATGGTGAGGTTAAGGCCGCGCAGAATCATGCGCTCTTCGCCTTCCACGCGGGCATGGAGGTTGCGGATTTCCAGTGTAGCGCCCATTTCAGAACTCATCAGGGGATGTCCCTCCTAAGTGTGACACGCTCAATTTTACACCAGTTAACTTTAGAGCGTACCCATTGTATGATTGTGCAGTCAGTATAACTGGCCGGGTCTGGCCTGTCAATATTTATGATGGGGATTATAATTATCCGTGCGCCTTACGGGGATTTTGCTCATGCGAGGCTTATGTTTATGGGGCGCACTTTTTGCGGTAGACTCATCGAGAAGCGGTTTGTGCGAGAGAAGGCTGTACGGCTGTTCGCTGTTCAAGGGATGGAGGGATGAACTGATGACAGAGCAAGCAACCAAAGAAGATGGACTGCGCGAGGCGCTGCGCGTGGTGGTGGACCCGGAAATAGGGATGAACGTGATAGAACTGGGGTTGATCCGGGATCTGGAGATCCGTGAGGAGCGCGCGCACATCACGATGATTATGACGACGCCCTTCTGCCCATATGCGCCGCAACTGCTGGAGCAGACGCGGCGTGCGGCGCAGGACTTTCTTCAGCTTCCGGTGACGATTGAGATGGGGCTGGAGATGTGGGATCCATCCATGATGGAAGACGGCGCGGCGGACGACTGGGGTTTGTTCTAGAGCGGGCGCGCAGGCGGGGTGGGGTGGGGTCGGCGGGCGCGCAGCTGCGCCGCAATGCCGTCGCCAGCGGCAGCGGCCTCGCG
>CAZQIJ010000140.1:0-10215 GCA_964592955.1 uncultured Anaerolineaceae bacterium | reverse complement strand
CCCGATGGCGACTGCCGCCAGTGTGCCCGCTTTTTCGTAGACGGCGACCTGATAGATGGCGCTGACAAGAAAGAACGTTAGCACTGCCTCAAACAGCGCAGCCTGCGCCACAGTAGGGCCAAAGGTCAGCGATCCTGTAGTCTGCCCCAGGCCGCTGCCCGTACCGATGATCAGGCTGAGGATCAGGGCGGCGACAATGCTGCCGAGGAACTGAGCGACCCAGTAAGCGACTGCATCCACCAGGCTGATCTTGCCACCGACAATCAGCGCCAGCGTAACTGCGGGATTAAAGTGCGCGCCAGAAATGTGGGCGAACATGTAGATGATGCCCACCAGAATCAGCCCGTGTGCCAGCGCTGCCACCACCACACCCTGCCCGGATTCAACTGCGGCTGCCCCCACAAAGACCAAAGTGAACGTCCCAACAAATTCAGCAATCAGCGAACGGATGAGTTTCTGGTTCATAGCCATGCCTCCAGTCCAGCATGCCTGGCAAGGTTAGTGCGCAGTTTCGCGCGCCAGTACGGATTGCAGCGCAGTAGCTTCAAGGTCAAACGTCTCGGCGACAGCCGGATGAACCATACGCCCCTGATACGTGTTCAGGCCATTGGCCAGTCCGGGATCGCTGCGCATGGCATCCATCAGGCCATGATCTGCAACTTTCATAATGTAATACAAGGTTGCGTTGGAGAGCGCGAGGCTGGATGTGCGCGGCACTGCGCCCGGCATATTGGCCACACCATAATGCAGCACATGGTCGATAAAATAGGTCGGGCTGCTGTGCGTGGTCGGTTTGGTGGTTTCTACACACCCGCCCTGATCGACAGCCACGTCAACGATAACGCTGCCTTCTGGCATAGAGGGAAGCATATCGCGCCGAATGAGCAGGGGAGCTTTGGCACCAGTGATCAGCACAGCGCCAATCACGGCGTCGGCTGTGGTGATGATATCGGCAATGTTTGCGGCATTGGAATATACCGTGTTAATGCGCCCATGCAGCACATCATCCAGATACCGCAGGCGTTCGATGTTGATATCCAGCAGGGTGACGTGCGCGCCCATACCGAGGGCCACTTTTGCGGCGTTCGTACCCACCGTGCCAGCGCCGAGAATGGCCACGTGCGCAGGGGGCACACCGGGGACACCCCCCATAAGTACACCGCGCCCGCCCTGCGTCTTTTCCAGGTAATGCGCGGTGACCTGCACCGCCATGCGGCCAGCAACTTCGCTCATGGGTTCCAGCAGGGGCAGCCGTCCGTGCGCATCGGTAACTGTTTCGTAGGCCAGGCCTGTAACGCCGGTTTCGAGCATCTTCATCGTGAGTTCGCGGGTGGCCGCCAGATGCAGGTAAGTGAACAGGATGAGGTTGTCGTGCAGGAATTCGTATTCCTGCGGCTGCGGTTCCTTCACTTTCACAACCATCTGCGCGCGCCGCCACACTTCGTCAGGCGTATAGAGCACAGTGGCCCCCACACGCACATACTCGTCGTCGCTGAAACCGCTGCCTGCCCCGGCATTGGTTTCGACATAAACCGTGTGGCCATGCCGCACAAGCTCTCCCACACCATTAGGCGGCAGCGCAATCCGGTGCTCGTCCTTCTTAACTTCCTTCGGGATGCCAATAATCATGTCTGGTTGTCCTTGCAAGACTGAGGATGAATTTTCCTACATTATGCCACAGAAAACATAAAAAACATCGTACACTCTGTCTGAATTTTGATGACAACCGTCATCTTATTTAACCGGGGTTAACATCGAGTCTGTGCCACACACAACGTCACTGAAACTGCGTTGAAAACTGAAGGATAAATCCAACAAAAGTTCCAGATTAAGCAAGGTAACGTGTGTATGCTTGGGATAATCGTTGACAAGTTTGGTAGTACAGTTTTAGGAGCCTTCACCATGACCCATATCATTACCAGCCTCTGCCTGCGCGACGGCGCGTGTGTGGAAGTTTGCCCCGTCGAATGCATCGTCCCCGGCCAGCCCGAAAACGAATGGCCCTGGTACTTCATTGATCCCGATACCTGCATCGATTGTGGTGCATGCATCCCGGAATGCCCCTTCGACGCAATCTTCATCGAAGAAGAAGTGCCTGCTTCCTACGCGATGGCCGAGAATCAGGAACGCCTGGATTTTGCCACCAAACAGCGCATCAAGTATGCAGGCGGCGAAGTGCTGGATCTGACGGGAGACATTCAGCCCAACTACGATTTCTTCCAGAACGGCCCTGGCTACGAAGCACTGGGTTAATCCCTGGTCCTGAAGCAGCGTGTCAAGAAAAATCCCCGTCAAGGTCTAACGGGGATTTTTTTCGTCACAGCGACAGCGTTTGCAGGCGATGCGCGAAGGCAGCTCGTATCTTGGGCAAAAAGCGAGGGTTACCCTGGGTTTTACCGGTGATTGATCACCCCTTAACACTGCCGGCCAGCAGGCCGCGAATGAAGTATCGGCCCAACAGAATGTAGACGAGCAGGGTGGGGAGCGCCGTCAGAAAAGCGCCAGCCATCTGCACGTTCCATTCAACAATCTGACTCCCGGCGAGGTTCTGAAGCGCAACGGTGATGGGCTGCGCGCCTGAACCCGCAATCGTGACCCCAAACAGAAACTCGTTCCAGATCTGGGTAAACTGCCAGATAATCACCACCACAAAACCAGGCAGCGAAATGGGCAGCACAATGTGCCAGTACAGGCCCCAGAAACCGGCCCCGTCTATTCCGCCTGCTTCCAGCATTTCGTCCGGGACTTCGGCATAGTAATTGCGAAAAATCAGCGTCGTGATGGGCAGGCCATACACCACGTGTACCACAATCAGCCCCAACAGGTTGCCATAGAGTTTGAGCGGCTGCAGGAACTGCACCAGCGGAATCAGAATGGCCTGGTAGGGGATAAACATCCCGAACAGCATGAGCGGAAACAATACCCCCGCCCCAGGGAAGCGCCACTTCGCCAGCACATACCCATTCAGCGATCCCAGCACGGCAGAGAGCGCCGTGGCCGGGACGACCAGCGCAATGCTGTTGAGGAAATTCGGGGCAAGTTTCTCTAAAGCCACAGAGAAACTTTCCAGGTTAACCCGTTGAGGCAGTTGCCACATGGTGGAAAGGCTGACCTGATCGAGGCTCTTGAAGCTGGTCACCAGCACCATATAAACCGGAAGCAGGAAGATGGCAGCGATGAGTGTAAGGACGGCGTAAATGATGACGCGCGATGAACGCACAGAACCGGAGCGCGAAGTTCCGGCGGCAGAAGTCTGCCCTGGGATAGAAGTGGCGGTCATCGGCGTACCTCCGTGCGCAAGCTCGTCCACAAATAAGGCACAATCACGAAGGCGACCATAATCAGCATGACCATCGCAATCGCCGCACCCACCGCGAAATTCTGCCCGCGAAAGGTGGTCAGGTACATGTTGATGCCCGGCATATCGATAAACAGGTTGGTTTCGCCACCCATCGTGTAAACCAGGTCAAAGATCTTAAGCGAGATGTGTCCCAGGATAATCATAGCGCTCAGCGTGATGGGCTGCAGCAGCGGTAGAATTACATGCCGGTAAACGCCCAGTTCGCTGGAACCGTCAACGCGTGCTGCCTCGCGCAGGTCTTCGCTGATCCCGCGCAGCCCGGCCAGATACATCGCCATCGTATAGCCAGACATCTGCCAGCCTGCTGCCACCACAATCGCAATCAGGGCCAGGTTAAAACCGTGAGCCTCTGACGGAAGTTTCAGCAGATCATTTGGGATGTTAAACGTCACTGTGGCCAGCAGCAGCAGCGCAATGGCGGCGGCAAAGGCGGCCGTCTGGCTGCGTTTACTGCTCCATGCTCGCAGCGCAACATAGATTACAACGCCCAGAACCACAAGCACCAGATAATTGGGAACATCCTGCCAGTTGAAGTTCAGCCATTTCTCTTCACTGATAAACCAGCGAAACTGGCCAGCGGGCAGCCCGATGTAGGTGGGGAGTACGTTGATGCCGCTGCCAGGGTTAAACAGCCACTTCCACACAACCCCTGTCACCACAAACGACAACGCCATTGGGAATAAAAATATTGTACGGTAAATGCCCTCACCCTGAATTTTCTGGTCGAGCAGAATGGCCAAACCCAGACCAAGGACAAGGCAGACTGCAATAAACATGATAGTGAAGAAAACCGTGTTCACCATATCAATGCGAAAGCGTGTATTCAGCCCGCCGGTAAACAGGTCAGTATAATTCTGAAAGCCAACAAACTGCGCGGTTTGGCCGCTGAGCTGCTGCAGCGCATTGCTGTTGGTCATGGATGTATAGGCCGTCCAGCCGATGAAACCATACACGAAGACGGCGATGGCGACGAGGGACGGTAGCAAAACGAGGATAGCAGTCGCACGATCACGCTGCATAGGAACTGCTCCAGGATATGACTGCGAACAAATTGCGAAACAAGGGGCACAAGGCCCCTTGTCGTTGACGGTCATGGGTGGGGATGAGCGTTCATCCCCATTTGCATGTTGCCTGAATGTTGCCCTGAACTACTGGCCCATACCAGTCTGGATAGCCAGCACGGCAGAGTTTGCGGTGACGGTCGCGCTGTCACGGCTGCTGCCGAAACCGGCGATCAGGCTGCCGAAGCCATCCAGGAACGCGGGCGGCGCAACCGCACCGTGCTGGAGGCTGCCAACGATGGTATTGGTCGTCCAGTCTTCGTAGGCGCTCTGGAAGTACGCATTGTACAGGTCAGCATTGGCGATGTCGGCGCTGGTGTTGGCAGGCAGCGAACCCTTGAGGGGGTTGAAGATGTCCTGCGCTTCAGCGGAACCGATGAAGCTCAGCCAAGCGCGCACAGCGGTTGCATTGGGTGCGCCGATGGGCAGACCGAACGTATCGGACAGCATCATGAAGACGCCGTCGCTGCCAGGTGCCGCGGCCCAGGCGAAACCGGTGCCGGGTTCGAGCGCCAGGTCAACCAGGAAATACCCGGCGGCCCAGTCACCCATCACATTGAAGGCCGCAGTGCCTTCGGCCACGCTCTGGGAGGCATCCTGCCAGCTTAGCGCGTTGCGATCGTCGTTAGCGCAGTCCAGAACGGCGCTGTAGGTCTCGAAGACCTGCACCACTTCCGGGCTTGTCCAGCTCATGCTGCCGTCCCACAGGCCGTTGTACGCTTCTGCGCCCAGCACACCCAGGGCAACACTTTCCCACAGATGAACCTGAGTCCAGTTTTCGCCTACGGCGATGGGGGTCACGCCCGCTTCCTGCAGGGCCGGGCAGGTGGTTGTTATGAATTCGTCCCACGACGCCGGGACAGTTACACCCCATTCTTCGAGGTTGGCGGGAACATACCACAGCACGTTCGAGCGGTGGATGTTCACCGGAACCGTGTAGATATTGCCTTCGTCATCGCTGATAAGGTCAAGCAAGCCCTGAGGGTACTGTTCCATCCAGCCATTTTCTTCGAAGATATCGTTCAGGGGTTGCATGCGACCTGCGGCAACCCACAGCGCATTGAGTTCTTCACCAGCATGTACCTGGAACGTATCCGGCGGATCGCCACCCAGCATACGGGTTGTGAGGACGGCGCGGGCATTGACGCCTGAACCACCGGCTACCGCGGAGTTAACAATTGCAACATTGGGGTAAAGTTCACCGAAACGGGCGATGAGGGCGTTCAGACCCGCTTCTTCACCGCCACCTGTCCACCACGAAAAGATTTCGAGATCACCGGAGGGTTCGTCCTGCGCCAGTACAACACTGGTCGCTACCAGAACCAACGCCAGGATCAGGAGCAAATGGAGTGCTTTGTTACGTAACATATAGTCTCCTAACCACTAATTCAGTTGTGTAAACCGCCTGTTTGGGCAGTGGAGAGATTATAACGCGAATTTCCGGGTGGTATACAGACACTTTGCACAATTCTGCGGTAAGCTGTGGGGATCTCGCGTGGGGATGGTCTTACTGGAAGGCATGTGGCCCAAGGCCGCCGGAATTCAGGCAGAATCTGCATCAGAAAGGCGAACATAACACCGTCACACGCTATAATGGGTTTATGCAGTGTAGACGACGCCTGGCACAATTAAAGTCGCGGTTGTGGCTTCTGCCCCTGCGTAGAAGCGCGCCTGCTGGTAACCACGTGCAGCACGTGAGGATGACAGAAAACGAAGGATAATGTATGGAACGGGTATTTGTCTCCTATTCTCGTCGTGACCGCAATTTTGCGGAAAGGCTGGCGCGTGACCTGAGCGACGCGGGGTTAGATGTGTGGATCGACTTCCGCCAGATCTACGCTGGGGAACTGTGGCAGGAAGAAATCCGGCGCGGCCTCGACCGCTCAGAAATGCTCGTCTTGTGTCTGTCTCCGGATTCGATCAGCAGCCAGTGGGTGCAGTATGAAGTCAATACCGCCCGCGCGCAGAGCAAGGTCATTCTGCCAGTGATGGTACGCGAGTCTGCTGAGCTGCTTAAGTCATCGGCTGATCTCGGCTGGCTGATGGATGTGCAGTACATTCCCTTCGAGAACCGTTACGAAGAAGCCTTTCCGCAGCTTCTGGCAGCGCTGCCCGGCAAACGTGCCGTCTCGGTTTACGATGATGTTGACGCCGAAGACATCCCGAACCCGTTTAAGGGATTGGAAGCCTTTCAGCAAACCGATGCACGCTTCTTTTATGGGCGTGAAGACCTCGTCCGAAAGACGTTGAACGCCCTCCGCAGCGACCAGGATGCGCGGTTCGTGGCGGTGGTGGGTGCCAGCGGCAGCGGCAAAAGTTCGCTGGTGCGCGCAGGCGTCATCCCGCAAATCCGCGCAGGCGCGCTGATGGATTCAGAACAGTGGCGCATTGTCATCTTCAACCCGGGTGACGATCCAATCGAGTCCCTGGCTACACGTCTCGCCCCATTGTGTGAATCGCGCGAGGCGTCCGACGTTGCCGCCCTGTTGAATGAGTCCATCGAGAACCTCGCACGGCTGATTGAGGAAATCCTGCCCATAGACAAGCTTGATGCCAGGCTGATGATGGTTGTGGATCAGTTCGAAGAGGTGTTTTCGCGCTCGGGGGACAGCGCGCGCGACACGTTCCTCAAGCTGTTGTATGAAGCGGCGACGCATCGCAATGGGCGCGGGCACATTCTCATCACCATGCGCGCCGATTTCTTCGACCGTTTAGGGCGCTACCCGCAGCTTGCGCAGTTGTTCGAGCAGGATAACCTCGTAATCGCCACTGAGATGACGACGGCCAATTTCCTGCGCGCCATACGCGGCCCGGCAGAAGCCGTGGGGCTGGTTTATGAAGAGGGCCTGGTAGACCGCATCCTGGACGATGTGCGCCGTCAGCCTGGATCGCTGCCCCTGCTGCAGTATGCCCTGAAGGCGCTGTATGACCGGCGCGAAGGGCGCAGGCTGACACTCGCCGCGTATGATGCCGTCGGCGGCGTGCAGCGGGCGCTGGCGCAGCGGGCAGAAGAAATCTACAGCGCGATGAACAGCGCCCAGCAGGATATCATGCGGCGTGTTCTGCTGCGGCTGGTGGAGGTCAATGAGAACGGGGAGATCACACGGCGGCGCGTGGCGCGCGATGACCTGCAATTTCAGGGGGTAAGCCCTGAGGCTGTTCAGGATGTGATCAACCTGATGACGGCGGCAGAGTCCCGCCTGCTGGTAGCGAGCCGCGAAATTAAGGCCAGTACAGACGTGGGAGATGCGCCGAGCACCCTGCTGGAGGTCAGCCATGAAGCGCTGATTCGCGAGTGGGATCGCCTGAAGACCTGGATCGCCAACAGCATTGAGGAGCTGCGTTATGGCAGCGAAATTCTGAAGGCCGCGCACGACTGGCAGCAGTCTGCACGGGACTCTGCCTATCTGCTGACAGGAAACCGGCTGATTCGCGCGGAGGAGTGGCTGGGCTACGCCGATGCCAACAGCTTGCAGCGCGAGTTCATCAGGGAGAGTGTTGAGGAGCGCAACCAGCGTGAAGCCCTGCGCCAGGAACAGGCCGAGCGCGAACTGATGCTCCAACGACAGGCAGCCAACCGACTGCGGCAGTTTGTGGCAGTACTGCTGGTGTCGCTGGTGCTGACGATTGGGCTTACGGTTTGGGCGGTGCAGCAGCGCAATTTTGCCGAAGATCGCCAGCGTTTTGCGGAAGACCAGCAGCGGATTGCCGAGGAACAGCAGGCGCTGGCCGAACGCGCCGCAGATGAATCCACCAGCTTTGGCCTTGCCAGCAGCGCGGCCCGCGCCCTCAGCGACAGCGACAATGAACTGGCGGTGGCGCTGGCGGTAGAAGCGAACCTCATTGAGAATCCGCCGCCGCAGTCCCGCCTTACGCTGTCTTCTGTGGCCTACGCGCCTGGCACCCGCCGCGTACTGGGTGGGGCAGATGCCACCACGGCTGAAAACAGCACCGCGCAGGCCGTCAACGGCGCGCTCTACAGCCCCAACGGCAGCCATGCCTTTGCTGCCACCCAGCAGCGCGTCGTCATGTGGGACGTGGCCACCGGCAGCATCGCGCGCGAATTCATCAGCAATCTCAAGCGTACCGTTACCGCCATTGCGCTTTCGGAGGACGGCACGCGGCTGGTTTCTGGCACAGGTGACGGATTAATCCTGTGGGACGTGGCGACAGGCCAGGAAATCCAGCGGTTTAACCGGATAGGGCTGGCAGGCAGCATCGCCATACGCGGCAGCCAGATTTTGGCGTCCAGCGGGCAAACGGTGCTGCTGTGGGATATCACACAGGAAGACCCCACGCCGCGCAGCATGCCCATTCAACATACTGACAGCGTGATCGCGGTCGAGTTTCATCCACAGGATCCTACGTTCGCACTGTCGGCGGATCGCAACGGCGTGCTTCGGATGTGGAACCTGAACGATCAGACCCTGGTTGACGAAATCGTCACCGGCGAAAAGCTGCTGGATGTCACCTTCGATGAAACGGGAGATGCTGTGTTTGTGGGCGGCAACGGCGGTATTTTGCAGCGCTGGCGGCTGTACACCACGCCTACTACAGACGCGAACCGCCTGCTGCAGGAATTTGTGGGGCATTCCGAAGACGACGCTGTGCGCACCGTGGCCTTTGATAAAGACAGCCGCATTCTGGCATCCGGCGCGTCCGACCGGTCAATCATCCTCTGGTCGGCAGCGGGCGACCCCCTGCTCACCCTTTCCGGGCACACCGGTGCAGTCAATACGATTGACTTTCTGAATGATGGCACGCGGCTGCTCTCTGGCGGCGCAGATGGCACGCTGCGGATCTGGGATACCGTGCGTGCGGAAATCCTGCGAGACTTCATCGGTCCTAGCGGGATGATCGGAGTCATTGGGATGTATGGTCCAGACGAACGGACCGTGCTCTCTGCCTATGCAGACGGCACCATGCGCCTGTGGGATGTAAACACCGGGCGGGTGGTGCAGGAGTATACCGGTCACACCGGGCGCATCAACGGCGCGGACCTCGGCGGAAACCTGATCGCATCTGCCGGGGATGACCGTACACTGCGCTTGTGGAACATGGCTACCGCCGAGAATATCCAGACGCTGGAAGGGCACAGCGACACAGTGGAGGATGTGCGCTTTATGGCCGAAGACAGCCAGTTGATATCGATGGATCGCAGCGGAATGATTATCCTCTGGGATGCTGCAAACGGTGCGCGCCTTCGCGAATTCAACCTGGGCGCTGACGAAACCCTGTATGCGCTGGCGCTGACCCCGGACGAACGGTGGGCTGCGGCGGCGGGGGATGACTCCAACATCTATCTGCTGAATCTGGAGACCGGTGAAACGCGTTCGGTGGCACACGAGGGACGGTCTTTGCGTTCGCTGGCGCTAAGCGGGGACGCCGAACCCCTGATTGCGGTCGGCGGGGTCGATGGCAGCATCTGGCTGTATAGCATGGACGGCGAAACACCCCGCGCACTACAGGGCCACAACAATCGCGCCGTATACGGGTTAGCATTCAGTCCTGTGGGCACCAGCCTGCTTTCCGGTGCCTATGACGGCACCATCCGGCTGTGGGATATCACAACCGGCTTCGAAACCCGCCGCTACGAGATCGAAGGCGTGGCGCAGAACGTGCAGAGCATTGCCTTCAGCAACGCGGGGGACACAATCCTTTCCGGGTCCATCGATGGAACCATGCGGTTGTGGCGCATGCTGCCGGATGTCGAGTCGCTGCTGGCGTGGACATTTGCGAACCGTTACGTCCCGGATCTGACCTGCGAACAGCGGCTGCAGTTCAGGCTAGAGT
>CAZQIJ010000139.1:0-10226 GCA_964592955.1 uncultured Anaerolineaceae bacterium | reverse complement strand
GCTTCGCTCCACCCATTGACGATGTCCGCCGCGGATGTACCGGCGCTGGCCGGATCAAAGCGCATGTCCAGCGGACCGTTGTGCATGAACGCGAAACCGCGTTCGGGCGTATCCAACTGCATCGACGACACACCAAGATCCAGCACAATGCCATCCACGCAGCGCTCCCACCCCAGGCGTGCAGCCTCTGTGGGCATGGTGGCATAGCTGGCATGGACGATCTCTGCGCGGTCGCCGTAGGGAGCGAGCACGGCACGTGCCAGCGCCAGCGCCTGCGGGTCGAGGTCAAAGGCCAGCACGCGCGCCGCCCCCGCCTCCAGCAGCGCACGGCTATGCCCGCCTGCGCCCAGGGTGCCATCGATGACGCGCTGAGGCGGCGCATCTGGATTGGGGATAAGCGCCTGCACGATTTCGTGCAGCAGAACCGGGATATGCGACATGCGGGAACTTACCGTTTCGACCGTCTAAACAGTGATTTTGAGCAGGGTTTCTGCTTCGGCCAGTACAGCGGTCAGGCCGTTCAGCGCGGCCTGCCATTCAGAAGGATTCCACACTTCGAGAAAGGTTTCCATCCCGATGATCAGGACTTCGCCATCCAGTGCGGCATAGTCGCGAAGATAGGCAGGTACCAGGATACGCCCCTGTTTATCCAGCGCCATTTCTACCGCGCCGGAAAACAGCAGGCGGCGCAGGGCGCGGCCCGTGGGGTGTGTGATGGGCATCTGGTTGAGCTGGTCACACACGTTGCGCCAGGCCTGCTGCGGATAAATCACCAGGTTACGGTCCAGCCCGCGTGTGAGGATCGCGCCGGTGGCGAGGTGATTGCGGAAGCGTGCCGGGATGATAAGACGCCCTTTCTGGTCTAACTGGTGTGCGTATTCGCCCCAGAACATACAACCCCCACCTTCATTGAGAATTGCACGAATTATAGCACAATATCCCACACGCTCTGTCAAGAATCCCACATTGCGGGGATAGTACCTTAGGGTTGTGGCGATGCGCCTGACCACTCGACCTGAGATTTTCGTTTTCCGCCACCGCCTTAATCGGTATGGTAACGCCATGTCGTGGACTGTGGGCGAAAGGCCGTGCGCCGGTATGGTTTATGCCTTTGGCGTCACATCAAATACAACCCTCGAAAGCCGCGTGCGCCCGTTGGTTGTCTGCGCGCCCTAACCGGTTTTCACGGCAATCCTGGCGGCGTTGTACTCTGGCACCCCGCCGGATTTTCCCCTGTGCTACCCCCGTCTGCGTCGCCATGCGCTGTATGCGACATTCAGGACCGCCAGCAGGCCCGCGCTTGCCAGCAGCAGCAGCCGGTTCGCATCTGTATTGATACGCGGGTTGGGGATGCTGGCCTGAAACAGGTACAGCTCGCGGAACACCTGCGAACCCACCTGAACATTCACCAACCAGTAGATCAGCGTCAGACCGCTCGGAATCCACACGTTACCCGCGAGGTTTCCCACCAGAAGCGACAGCGCGATCATGAAGAGGGTGGGTGGCAGCGCCGGGAACACGGCCTGCCGAAGAGTCACGGGTCCATACAGGGACTGCCACGCCGCCACCGCCAACCCCGTGCCAAACAGCACCACCGCGAACGGCTGGAGCGTGCGCAGCAGCGGCAGGTACCAGGTGGGTTCAGGGGTGGTGCGGCGCACCTCATCAAACCGGGTATCGCGTTCCACAGCCATCAAGTGCGCGGAGCTTAGCGCGCCGACCAGCGGCAGCACGATTTCCAGAAGGCCCAACAGTTCGCGTACGTCCGGCAGTCCAGGTGTATCCAAACGCCGCAGCGCATCAACACCCACCACAAACGGTACAGACAGCACAAACACCAGTGACAACCAGTTGGCAGTTACGCGCAGTTCATACCAGACCCTACTCCACATCGGCACTCGCCTCCCGAATCCAGGTGATGAGGTCACTGGGGCTGGCAGAACGCAACCGGTGCAGCAGCGCTTCGGTTTCGGCTGCGCCATGCGCGCTGTAAAACTCGGCCAACGCCAGCGCTGGCGTCTCGCCCCGCCCTGCGATGAAGATTGTGGACGAGCCGTTTGCGTCCTGGCGCGGATAGCCTTCTGTGAGCCATATGCGGATCTGTTCGCCGTCGCCCTCGGCTTTGCGGTGCAGCCACAGGAAGGCTGTGAGTTGGTATACGGTCTGGGGTGAATGCATCCAGAACAGGCTGTGAACCAGCGGCAGCGCGGACTCCTCATAAGTACCTGGGCCATCGCTCAGCAGATACTTGTACGCGGTTACGATCAGCCGGTCATCGGTGCGCGGCATTGCACCTCCGCTAAGGAAGAACCCAGGCGCGCGCAGCATCATTGCCGGGTTGCTCGTGGCATCATCGAGTACGATGACGTGCAGATGGTTCAGTTCGGGAAAGAACTGCCGCAGGTGATCGAAATCTGCGCGGAAGGTCCTCAGCGCGTCATTGTGATAGGCGGCGGTGTCTCGTTCGACTGCCGTCAGGCTCAACCAGTCCACCGTTTGCGTGGTCACACGTTCGGTGCCGATCATAAACACGGCGGACGTTGTGCCGCTGAAGGCATTCTCTGCCGTCTGCACCAGGTTCGAGGAGATGCTATGGGCGAAGTTTTCCACCCGCACAGCAAACGGAACCGCCTCCGGCAGCAAAAAATCCTCGCTTGTCGCCTCACACGCCCCGGCGAACACGTCACGCGGCCCCTGACCCCAGAAGAAATCATAGGTCAGCAGCACCCGCCCAGCCAACGGATACCACCCGCCGCGCGGGGTAAGCTGGAGGGTATCCGGGCGCACGAAATCCCACAGGCTGGGCGGCAGGTAAATCACGGGAAAGTAGCGCGAAAAGTCGCCACTGTAGCCCAGGCGCATCGTCAGGGTGTCGCCGGGGTCAATGGGGGTTTCCGGGGTAATGTGAAGCCAGTCGTCCTCGCGGGTGAACGTCACACTGGAGTCGCTCACGTGCAGCAGATGAGAAAGGGTCAGATCAAAGGTGTGCAGTGTGGTGTCGCCGGTATTGGTCACCTCAAGCTCGGTCACGAAGCGCGTGGTTTCAGCATCGAGCGTGATGTCATAGCGCACCACACGATAGGGGGCAGCGGCGGGAAGCAGCTTCTCGTCTTTGTGCGCGTCTGCCACGCGCCAGTCGCTGCGCACCGCATCAACCTGTACCGCCATCTCGCTGTTGAACGCCGCACATGCGCCCAATCCGATGACCAGCCCGGCTGCCATGACCGCCAGTGCCGCTGGACTCTGCACATAGAAGCGCCGTGCATGGTCGCGCCACACACCAAAACCGAGCAGTGCCATCGTCTGCCCGGCGTACATCAGATTCAGGAGCAGCGGCAAATGACCTTCGCGCAGCCATCCCCACACATCGCTGTACATGCTTGCACCAGCGCGCGAGAAGTTCACGGCACGAATGCCGGGAAACGGCCCAAAATAGACGTTGATGAATGCGGGTGTCACCACAGACAGCAGCCACAACAGAATCAGCAGCAGCAGCGCACTGCGGCTGTTGGCATGCAGGGCGATGCGCCACGCCAGCGTCGCACTGAACGCAAACGCGATGATTGTGCTCGTGAGGTACAGTGGCAGCCCGCGCAGCACACCGTCCAACGGTCCCACCCATAACGCCAGCCCAACAGGGGCCACGAGCAGGATCAAACCCGAGACGATCACCGCCAGCACCCGGCCCAGATATACTTCGCTGGCGGTTGGAAATGTGTCTTCGAGGACATCGAAGCGGGTACGCCGCGCGCGCGACGCACTCAGCCCGGCCAGAAAGATCAGCATCAGCGAACCCAAACCGGCGCTGGTGGTGCCCAGGCCACGCGCCATCAGCGTCTCCCCTGTAATGTCGGGAACATTGGTGAGCATGACCATGAATGCGCAATAAGCCAGCACCACCAGCCAATAGGCCCAGTGGCCCATGATGAAGCGCAGTTCCAGGCGCAGCGCCGTAACCAGACGGCTAAGCACCATGGCTCACGCTCGCTGCCGACCGCATGACCGCGATGTAGCCGTCTTCCAGCCCCGGTTCGATCGCGTCGCCGCCTGGGTTTTCCGGCGACAGCACACGGAGCTGCATTATCCGGCCAGCGGTGCGGCTGGATAAAATCTGATAGCGTTTTTCCAGCATGTCGTAATCCTGCGATGTGGCTTCGATCTGCCACACCTGACCCTGTGCACGCTGCACAAGGTCTTCCGGGGTGCCGCTGAAGACGATACGCCCTTTGTTGAGGACGGCCAGTGCCAGCGCACTGGCTTCGACATCCGCCACAATGTGAGTCGAAAGGATCACCGTGCGCTCTCCGCTGAGGCGCGCCAGCAGGTTGCGAAACCGGATGCGCTCTTCAGGATCCAGCCCGGCTGTCGGTTCGTCTACGACCAGAAGTTCAGGACTGCCGAGCAAAGCCTGCGCAATCCCGAGGCGCTGCTTCATCCCACCGGAATACGTTCCCACACGCCGCCTCGCCGAGATTGACCTGCTCCAGCGCATTTTCGACCTCGCGCCTGCGCTGCGGCTGTGGGATGTTCTTCATCGTTCCGACATAATCCAGCATCTGCCAGGCGTTCAGCCGGGGGAAGAAACCAAATTCCTGCGGCAGGTAGCCCAACCGCTGCCGCACCGCGCCTGGTGCGCGAATCACGTTATGCCCCCCCGCATAGACTTCGCCGCTGGTCGGCAACGCAAGCGTCGTCAGGATGCGCATGAGCGTGGTTTTGCCCGCGCCGTTTGGTCCCAGCAGGCCAAACATCCCGTGCCCAATGTCCAGCGTCACGCCGTCGAGGGCACGTACCTTACCGTAATCCTTGGTTACGTTGAGAAATCGTATTTCCATTGTCACCGCCAGTAGCTGTAAACAACGCGAAAATGGCGTCTATGCCAGATCCATTTTACGTGTATGTCAACATTCTTGCGATGCGTAATTCCTGGAAAAACGCTGGATCGTTGCTGAAGCGTGCTGCTTTAGGGTGCAGGGGTTATGTTGGGCACGACACAGCGGCTGCACAGTTGGGAAAGGGCGGGGCAGGACGACCCTGCCCGCCGCTCACACACTCAGCGCACGCCAGTAGACATGGGCACTGGCAGCGATTCCAGGTCGCCCTGGAGTTCGACAACTTCCAGCGACACCCAAAGCGCGGTGTTATCGGTCATAAGGATCTGCACCCAACTGTTATCCAGGCTGCGCCCGATTACCGGGAAGGTATCGCCAGGGTAGGCGACATCCGGCGTCGCAAAGCCTGTGCCAGGGCCCAGCCGCAGGTTGACGCCGCCGGTGGCCGTGACGGTGGCCGTCAGCGGGGTTTCCAGGTAGAAGGTCAGCCAGTACCCTGCCAGCCAGCGCGGCACCAGATTGATGAACGTGCGCCCAGGTTTGAACAGCAGCGGGTCGCCTGCGGCATCGACGAAGACCAGCGGCGACTCGCGGTCATCGCGCCGCCATTCCCCCTCCCAGAACTGCCCATCCCGCAGGAAGAACACCCGCCCGCTGCCGGTCAGGTCAACGTCAAAGGCGTAATTCTGCGGGCCCCAGTAGCCATCGCTGATGACGGGCAGCTCCACATGGTCAGCCTCCATGATGATGAGGTTGGAGGTGTTGACCTGCGCATCATCCACCGCGTCGAAGTGCGGCTCGCCATCCTGAAACCGCAGCCAGCGCGCGTTCTCTGCGTCATACTGCCATTCGACTATCGTCTGGCGGTATGCGATGCGCACGCCCTCAATCGGTGTTCCGCCTTGCGGAGCTTCAGCCGCAAACGCCATGCCGGAAAGCGGTTCCGGGGTGATATCGCGTTCGCGGGTCACCGCCAGTTCGCGCAGCGCGGCGGTATCGCCGAAAAGCGTGTGTTCCAGCGCCACACCCTCGCGCGGGAAACGGCACAACGCCGGGCACGGATCAGAACCGCCAATGGCGCGCGACGAGGCAAGGCCGTCCTCGTTGAGGCGATCCAGCGTCCCCTGCGCCATCCCGGAATAGACGAACAGCCCCTTGTAGATGCGCACCAGGTCAAAGTCGATAAGGCGCGAGCTGCGGATGGGGCCAACACGTTCCAGATCTTCTGAAAGGAACACCGCCGCAAACCGGGTGACGCCGCCCGCCAGAAGATGCTCCCACACGACATCGGCATGATTCACGCCGTACTGTGGGCGCACCAGCGGCGGATAGTTCGAGATCTTCACGATCAGGGGCCGCCGCTGAAGCACTTCAGGGCGCTCCACAGGCAGCCCCGTCAGCGGATTGATGTTTTCGGGATAGGCATCCGGGCCTAGGGTGGACTGGGCGGCGCTGCTGAGGATCAGGCCAAAGCAGAGCAGCAGCAGAAATACGGGGAAGCGACTCATAGAATTCTTCCTTAACATTGGCATTGTTGTATGCATGATTGGCGCAGTTTGGCCGATAATCATCAACCAGGGTTAATTGTGATGGAAAGACGCAGGTTCGACAAGCGAACCCGCGCAAGATTGGGTTATGAATTGTTAAAGGGATCTGCAAAACGCCTTAACAGGGTACAGCGGATCAGTCTTCCCCGTCCTCCACCAGTTCCCAGGTCTGCACACCTGACGTGCCCACCAGCAGCACCTTCAGCGACAGCAGCGCGCACTTCATGCGGTTAATCGTCAGTGGGATCCCGATCATGTCCAGGATCTGCTGCCGGGTAAGCTGGCGCGCTTCATCCAGGGTTTTACCCACAAGCTGCTCCCCCAGCATCGACGCCGAAGCCTGGCTGATGGCGCAGCCGTGCCCTTCCCATCCTACGGCCTCAATCACGTGATCGGCGTTGAGTTTCAGCGTCAGGCGCAGGCTGTCTCCGCACAGCGGATTGCTTTCGGTGTGATCAAAATCTGCCGGGTTCACCAGTCCCCAGTTGCGGCGGTTCCTGGCATGATCCAGGATCAGCTCTCGGTAGAAATCGTCCATCGCTTACACTCCAAACACTTTCAGCGCTTTGTGCAGCGCCCCCACCAGGCGATCAACTTCGTCGTGGGTCGAATACAGGTAATAGCTGGCACGCACGGTCGCGCTCACACCCAGATGCTCGTGCAGTGGCATGGCGCAGTGATGCCCTGCCCGCACCGCCACGTTATCTGAATCCAGAATCTGGGCGAGGTCGTGCGCGTGGATGCCGTCCAGGGTGAATGCCGTCACGCCCCCGCTCTCTGGTGCCGCCCCGTAAACGGTTACACCGGGAACTTCGCTGAGCCGGTCGAGGGCATAGGCGGTGATGGCACTTTCATAGGCGTGGATGCGCGCCAGGCCGATGCTGCTCAGGTAATCCACCGCAGCGCCCAGGCCGATCATCCCGGCGATGTGCGGCGTCCCGGCCTCAAATTTGTAGGGCAGATCGTTCCAGGCGCTGCCGTCCAGCGTTACCCGCGCGATCATATCCCCGCCGCCCATCCAGGGGGGCATTGCTTCCAGCAGGTGGCGTTTTCCATACAGCACGCCGGTGCCGGTGGGGCCCAGCATCTTGTGGCCGCTGAACGCGAGGAAATCCACATCCAGCGCGCGCACATCGACCGGGGAATGCGGCACGCTTTGCGCTCCGTCCACCAGGATCAACGCCCCGGCAGCGTGGGCGCGGCGGGCGATCTCTGCCACCGGGTTAATCGTCCCCAGCACATTGGACATGTGCGTGACGGCGACCAGCTTCACATGGCCCTCGGCCAGCAGCAAATCCAGGCTGTGCAGATCCAGCAGCCCTTCCGGCGTGACCGGTAGATAGCGCAGCGTGAAACCGCGTTCCGCCGCCAGAAGCTGCCAGGGGACGATATTGGAATGGTGCTCCATCACTGTCGAAATCACCACATCGCCCGGTTTCAGCGTGGCGCGTCCCCACGTCTGCGCCACGAGGTTAATGCTCGCGGTTGTGCCGCTGGTAAACACAATTTCGCGCCTGCTGGCGGCATTGATGAATCGCTTAAGCTTGTCACGCGCGCCTTCATAGGCGGCTGTGGCCGCTTCGCTGAGTTTATAGATTCCCCGGTGGACGTTGGCATTGTACGCTCGGTAGTAATGATCCACCGTCTCTATCACCTGGCGCGGTTTCTGGCTGGATGCTGTGCTATCCAGGAAAGCCAGGGTTTCGTCCTGCTGAAGAATCGGAAAATCGGCACGGACTGCCGACACATCATACGCTGTAGTCATCTTTTGTTTCCTCAACTCACCACCGCACACAGGGTGGCATTACGCCTGCACTGTGCATCAACCGTATTGTAGCGTGTGACCGGGCGGCGGTGCAGGGGGGTGTGGCCAGCGGCAGCGGATCTAACGCGCTGCCGCCGCATCATAAACTGCCGGTACCCACACAGGCAGGACAGCGCAGGGTGGCAGCGCCAGCACTGCCGTCTGCCACCCTGCGCGTATCCTGTTCAGGCGCTAGAGATAATCCTGATACACGGGCTGGTACATCAGCGATTCAACATAGGCGCGCAGATCAGCGGGGCGCGGGGACTGCGCCAGCCCACGCTTATAGGCAACTTCTGCCACCGCCACCGCAATCACGGCGGATACTTCACGGATCTTGCTCAGCGGCGGGTAAATGCGCCCCATTGCCAGGTCGTCTTCGCCTACGACACTCGCCAGCGCCTTCGCTGCCGCACCGAACATCTCATCCGTCACGCGGCTGGCCTCAGATGCGACAATCCCCAAGCCCACACCAGGGAAGACATAGGCGTTATTGGCCTGGCCAGAAACCAGCAGTTTGCCGTCGTAGTTATATGCCGGGAACGGGCTGCCGCTGGCAAAGATCGCGCGCCCCTGCGACCAGGTGTAGGCTTCTTCGGCAGAGCATTCCGACTTTGAGGTGGGGTTCGACAGCGCGAAGATCACAGGATGCTCGTTGATCTCGGCCATCGCCTCGATAACACTCTGCGGGAAGGTCTTCGGGACACCAGATGCGCCGATGAGCATCGTGGGCTGAATCTGCTGCACGACGGTCAGCAGGTCTTTGATGTAGGCGTAGTCGTGCGCATAGGGGCGCTTGTGATGCACGAGATCGGTGCGGCTGGCCACCACCAGACCCTTGGAATCGAGGAACCAGCAGCGCTTGCGGGCGTCGTCTTCGCTCATACCTTCTTCGACCATCGCCGCGACGATCAGGTCGCCGATGCCGATACCGGCCTCGCCTGCACCCAGGAACACAAATTTCTGGTCCGTCAGTTTGCCTCCGGTAAGGCGCAGCGCAGAGAACACACCCGCCAGCGTAACGCCAGCCGTGCCCTGGATATCGTCATCGAAGGTGCAGATCTCATTGCGGTATTTGTTCAGCAGGCGGAACGCGTTGGCGTTGCCGAAGTCTTCAAGCTGAATAACCGCCTTCGGGAAGCGCGCCCGCGCCGCCACGATGAATTCATCAACGAACGCGTCATAGTCCTCACCGCGCAGCCGGGGCTGCTGAATGCCGAAATAGAGCGGGTCTTCCAGCAGTGATTTGTTCTCGGTCCCTACGTCCAGGGTCACCGGCAGGCACTGACTGGGATGAATGCCGGCACATGCCACATACAGCGACAGCTTGCCCACCGGAATACCCATCCCATTCGCGCCCAGGTCCCCTAACCCCAGAATGCGCTCGCCATCTGTGACGACGATCACGCGGACATCGTCTTCGGGCCAGTTGGCCAGCACGTTGGCGATGTTGCCCCGGTCATTGCGGCTGATGAAGACCCCACGCGGACGGCGGAAGATGTGGGCATATTCCTGGCAGGCCTGCCCCACCGTTGGCGTATAGATAATGGGCATCATCTCGTCCAGGTTATCCAGGACGACACGATTAAACAGGACTTCGTTGCGATCCTGCAGGCTGATCAGATAGATGTACTTTTCGAGCGGCACATCTTTGCGGCGGATATTTTCCAGCACACGGATCGCCTGCTCTTCCAGCGTAAAAACACGCGGCGGCAGCAGCCCATGCAGGCCAAGCGCATCGCGCTCTGCCTCGCTGAACGCTGTCCCTTTATTGAGGTGCGGATCGTGAAGCAGATCCATCCCGCGCGGAAGCGTGACATCTCTTAACATCGGTCTTGTGTCCTTTGCTTTTTAAAATCGTGAGGGGCCACCGTTCGCCCGGATGAGCGCGGCGTCCCCAGGATCTTCTGGTGAAAACACATGAGGGTCAGATGTGCTGCTCGTACAGAAACAAGATTAATCTGAAGGGTTCAGGGGATCTGCCCCTCTATGACCCTGGCAGGGAGCAAAGCCCCCTTGCACCCCGTCATTTCGATATTGCTG
>CAZQIJ010000138.1:0-10280 GCA_964592955.1 uncultured Anaerolineaceae bacterium | reverse complement strand
AAAGGTGGCGGGGGGTTTGGGGGGCAGCGCCCCCCAACCGCCTGCCTGAGTAGTTACCTTCTGGGTAGTCCACTGGGGAATCCACCCCGGCGCAGATCAGGGAGTACCAGCGCACGAAGGCAGGGTGCAGGGGCACAGCCCCCAAGCCAGCCTCCCACTCCCATCGTGCGCCTACCCGCAGCCCACGCTAGCCGTGCGACCCGCTGCCGTTGCTGCCGGGGGTGCGCGGCACCTGGTAGCTGGTCAGCGCGCGCATGTACTGGGCGCGTTCAAATGCTGCCGGATCTTCCACGTTGATCTGGCTCATGCTGCCGCGCATCTGATCCACCGAGGCGTAATCGTGCTCGGTGAGCCACGTCAGCAGATCCTGTTCCACGGTGCGCAGATACTCGATGCCATGACGCAGCAGCGCAGAGGCCATCATGGTGACCTTCGCGCCGACCATCAGCATCTTAATGACATCGTTCGCGGTGTGAATACCGCTCGTCGCGGCCATATCCGCCTTCAGGTGCCCATAGAGGATGGCGATCCAGCGCAGCGGCAGGCGCTGGGCCTGCGGCGTGCTCAGCAGCACGTTGGGGCGCACTTCCAGCGTATCCAGGTCAATATCCGGCTGGTAGAAGCGGTTGAAGAGCACCAGCCCGTTTGCGCCGGTTTCGTCCAGGCGCTTGGCCACGTTGGCCATGTTGCTGAAGAACGGGCTTAGCTTAACGGCCACCGGGATCTTCACTGCCTTCTTCACGCCGTCCAGGATGTCGATATAGGTCTGTTCGACCTGCGCACCGGTCACCGTAGGGTCGGTGGGGATGTAGTAGATATTCAGTTCCAGCGCATCTGCCCCGGCTTCTTCCATCGCGGTGGCAAATTTCATCCAACTGCCCACCGAAGTCCCGTTGAGGCTGGCGATGACGGGCATCTGCACGCTTTCCTTCGCCGCGCGAATCAGGTTCAGGTAGGTATCCAGCCCGGCATGGTATTTGTCGGGTTCGGGGAAGTAGGTCAGCGCTTCGGAAAAGCTTTCGGTGCCATACATCAGGTAATGGTACAGCGCTTCGCGTTCGCGCCGGATCTGCTCTTCGAACAGCGAAAATAACACGACAGCACCGGCCCCTGCATCTTCAAGGTGCCGGATGTTGTCGATGCTTTCAGAAAGTGGCGAGGCCGAAGCGACCAGCGGCGAGCGCAGCTTCAGGCCAAGATAATAGGTCGTTAGTTCCATGAGATGATCTCCTCAATACTACGGCATGCACTACTGCAAGCACTACTGCAAACATGATGCGCGGCGGAACATGGAAACAGGCGGGCAGTCCAGCGTTCAGACGCCCGCCCCAACCGCAGCTCAGTGACCGTTGCCGCCCACCTGAACCGGGCGCGATGCCAGATACTCGTAGAGTGCCCAGCGCGTGTTCACATCTTCCTGTGCCTGGTAGAAGAGCATACGCGCGACCTCTGGCTTGCTCAGTTCCAGCATCTTAAAGCGGTTCTCCATGTGCAGGTATTCCTTAACTGGCAGCTTGGGCGCACGCGAGTCCAGCAGCAGCGGGTTTTCCCCGTGCAGCGTGCGATCCGGGTTGTAGCGGTACATCAGCCACTGGCCGCTGTCCACCGCCGCCTTCTGGTTGCGCATGGCAGTACCCATGTTGATGCCGTGAGCGATGCAGTGCGAGTAGGCGATGATGAGCGACGGGCCGGGGTAGGCTTCGGCTTCCAGGAAGGCGCGCAGGGTCTGGTCGTCTTTCGCACCCATCGCCACGCGTGCCACATACACATTCCCATAGCTCATCGCCATCATGCCCAGGTCTTTCTTGGCCGCCGGTTTGCCACCCGCCGCAAACTTGGCGACGGCGGCGCGCGGCGTGGCTTTGGACATCTGCCCGCCGGTGTTGGAGTACACCTCGGTATCCATCACCAGGATGTTCACGTTGCGCCCGGTAGAAATCACATGATCCAGGCCGCCAAAACCGATGTCGTAGGCCCAGCCATCGCCGCCCACGATCCACACATCCTTCTTCACGAGGTAGTCGGCCAGGGGCAGGAGCTGTTGTGCGGCGTGGTTCGTACCCAGCGCCGCCAGCCGTTCCTTGAGGATGGCAACCCGTTGGCGCTGCTCATAGATCCCGGCTTCGTCGTTCTGCTCCGCTTCCAGAATGCCATCTACCAGTTCCGTCCCCAGGTCAGCACCCAGGCTGCGCAGCAGTTCAGACGCATACTCGGTCTGTTTGTCGATGGCCACGCGCATCCCCAGCCCGAACTCTGCATTGTCTTCAAACAGCGAGTTCGACCATGCCGGGCCGCGGCCATCACTGTTCTTCGCCCAGGGGGTCGTCGGCAGGTTGCCGCCGTAGATGGACGAGCAGCCAGTCGCGTTGGCGATCACAGAGCGATCCCCGAAAAGCTGCGAGATGAGCTTGAGGTACGGCGTCTCGCCGCAGCCAGCGCACGCGCCGGAGAATTCAAACAGCGGCTGCTGCACCTGCTGCTGCCGGATGCTGGAGACTTTGATGTTGCGGCGATCCATTTCCGGGATACTGAGGAAGTAATCCCAGTTGACGTTTTCCTGTTCGCGCAGCGGCGGCTGCGGGCGCATGTTGATGGCCTTCTGGCTGACTGCGCTCTTGTTCTTGGCCGGGCACACATCCACGCACAGCGCGCAGCCCGTGCAGTCTTCTGGCGATACCTGGATGGTGTACTTCATACCGCTCCAGTCCTTATCGCTCACATCCACTGCTTTAAAGGTTTCCGGTGCGCCTTCCAGCAGCGCCGGTTCATACACCTTAATGCGGATCACCGAATGCGGGCACACCATCGCGCACTTCCCGCACTGAATACACACGTTCGGGTCCCATACCGGGATTTCCAGCGCCAGGTTGCGTTTCTCATACTGGGCTGTTCCGGTGGGGTAGGTGCCGTCTACGGGCATAGCGCTTACGGGGATCAGGTCGCCGCGTTTGGCGATCATCTCACCCAGCACGTTGCGCACAAAGTCTGGCGCGGCGGGTGTGACGGCGGGCAGCAGGTCAATGCTGCTGCTTGCATAATCCGGCACCTGCACTTCAAACAGGTTTTCGAGCGTCTGATCGACGGCGGCCAGGTTGCGTTCGACGATTTCCTCGCCTTTCTTGGCGTAGGTCTTCTCGATGGACTGCTTGATGGCGGCGATGGCTTCATCGCGCGGCAGCACGCCCGAAATGGCGAAGAAGCAAACCTGCATGGCGGTGTTGATGCGCCCGGCCATCCCGGTTTCTGCGGCCACTTTATAGCCGTTGATGACGTAGAACTTCAGGTTCTTTTCGATGAGCTGCTGCTGCACCCGGCGCGGCAGCGAGCCCCACACCTGGTCTGTGGGCACGGTGGTATTCAGCAGGAAGACAGCGCCCGGCAGCGCGTCTGCCAGCATGTCGTAGCGTTCGAGGAATGTCTGCTGGTGGCAGGCCACAAACTGCGCCCGCGTGATGAGGTAATTGGAGCGGATGACGTTCGGCCCAAAGCGCAGGTGCGAGGTGGTCATAGACCCGGATTTCTTCGAGTCCAGCACAAAGTACCCCTGCGCATAATAGTCGGTGTTCTCGCCGATGATCTTAATGCTGTTCTTGTTTGCGCCCACCGTGCCATCGGAGCCGAGGCCATAGAAGATGGCGCGCACCACGTTATCTGGTTCAATGGAGAAGTTCGGGTCAAAGTCCAGGCTGGTGTTGGCGACATCGTCAATGATGCCCACGGTGAAGTGATTCTTCGGTTTCGCCTGCAAGAGGTTATCAAACACGGCCTTGATCATGGCCGGGGTGAATTCCTTGGAAGACAGCCCATAGCGCCCGCCCACCACTTTCGGCAGCGCGCCGGGCCATTCGTCGCTCAGTTCCATCAGCGCGCTTACCACGTCCAGGTACAGCGGTTCGCCGCCGCTGCCGGGTTCCTTGGTGCGGTCCAGCACGGCGATGCGTGTCGTGCTCTTCGGCAGGGCCGCCAGCAGCAGGCGCACGTCCAGCGGGCGGTACAGGCGTACTTTGAGCAGGCCCACTTTTTCGCCCTGCTGCATCAGATATTCGACAGTTTCGTGTGCTGCCTCGCAGCCAGATCCCATCATGATCACGACGCGCTCGGCATCTGGCGCGCCGAAGTATTCATACAGGTGATACTGCCGCCCGGTGAGCGCTGCAAACTGGTTCATGGTATCCTGCACGATACCGGGGCAGGCCTCGTAGAACGGGTTCACGGTCTCGCGCCCCTGGAAGTACACATCCGGGTTCTGGGCCGTGCCGCGCATCACCGGATGATCTGGCGACAGGCTGCGTGCGCGGAAGTCGCGGATCAGGCTGTTATCGATCATTGCGCGCATGATGTCTTCGTTGAGCAGCTCGATCTTGTTGATTTCGTGCGACGTGCGGAAGCCGTCGAAGAAATGCAGGAACGGCACGCGCGCCTTCAGGGTGGCGGCATGGGCGATCAGCGCGAAATCCTGCGCTTCCTGCACCGAGGCCGAAGACAGCAGCACCCATCCGGTCTGGCGCACGGCCATCACATCGCCATGATCGCCGAAAATCGAAAGCCCCTGGGCAGCCAGTGAACGCGCTGCAATGTGGAACACGGTCGGCGTCAGTTCGCCTGCGATTTTGTACATGTTGGGGATCATGAGCAGCAGGCCCTGCGACGCCGTGAAGGTTGTCGCCAGCGCCCCGGCTTGCAGCGCGCCGTGGATCGCGCCCGCCGCGCCGCCTTCGCTTTGCATCTCCACAACCTGCGGAACCGTGCCCCACAGGTTATTTTCCTGGTGAGATGCCCATTCGTCGGCCCACTCTCCCATACCAGAAGAGGGCGTGATCGGGTAGATGGCGATGACTTCGCTCGCGCGATAAGCCACACGCGCGACCGCTTCATTCGCATCCAGCGTAGAGAATTGTCGTTCACTCATCAGAGAGTAGTCCTTCTTGTGTATTCCAGCGGAACAACGCCGTAGGTGTGCGGCGTTGGCTTAACTCCAATGATAGAGGTTGGCTGAGGTAACGATTAGTGAAGTCTGTAATGAGATAGGGGGAACATTTGTCGGTTTTTTCTGCCCGTTTATTCCACTTGCAGCGCAGGTGACGGCTCCGGCATACCGGTTCGCGTGGCGGCACTCCCACGAAGCGCAGAGGTGCGCCCTTGTTTTTGTTCCTGAATTTTGCTTAACTAGCGTCACAATTAATTCGCCCATCTTTGCAGAAAGCTCAGGGACTCATGATTCATTTCGGAACAGATGGCTGGCGTGCGGTGATCGCGGATGAATTCACTTTCGCCAATGTGCGGCTCGTGGCGCAGGCGGTCGCAGACGTAATCACGGGTGATCACAGCGGACCGCAGGCCCCGGAAGTCGTCGTTGGCTACGACACGCGCTTTCTCTCGGACCGGTTTGCGACGGATGTAGCGCGCGTGCTGGCCGCCAATGACATCATCGCCTGGCTGACCCGTACCGACGCGCCGACCCCGGCCATTTCGTACAACGTCAAGGCGCGCGGTGCAGCCGCTGGCATCGTCATCACCGCCAGCCACAACCCCCCGCGCTACAATGGCTTCAAACTTAAGGCCACCTACGGCGGTTCCGCGACCGCCGACGCCTGTAACCGTGTGGAGGCGCAGTTGGCGCGGATCCTGGCGGAGGGCCGCGAACCGCGCGTGATCGATTACGAGAAGGGGCTGCAAAGCGAGCGCATCCGCCGCTTCGACCCCTCCTGGGCCTACTACCAGCATCTTTCGGAGCTGGTGAGCCTTGACCTCATTTCTGAACGTGAGCTGACGATTGCGGTGGACGCCATGTGGGGGGCCGGGCGCGGCGCATTTACCAGCATCCTCTCGCGCACGCGCTCGCACGTCACGGAGGTGCGCGGCACGCTTAATCCCGGTTTCGGCGGCATTCATCCCGAACCTATCCTGCGCTACCTGACCGAACTCATCGGCGCGGTGCAGCGCAGCCACGCGGATGTGGGCCTGGCGACCGATGGCGACGCTGACCGCATCGGCGCGGTGGATGCGTTGGGCAACTTCATTGATCCGCACACCATCTTTGCGCTGTCGCTGCGCCACCTGGTCGAAAACCGGGGGCTGCGCGGTGAGGTCGTCAAGACTGTTTCGACCACGTTTATGGTGTCTGCACTCGCAGAAAAATATGGCCTGACGCTGCACGAAACCCCCGTCGGCTTTAACCACATCGCAGACCTGATGATGCAGCGGGATGTGCTGATCGGGGGAGAAGAGAGCGGCGGCATCAGCATTCGCGGTCATATCCCGGAAGGCGACGGCATCCTTATGGGGCTGATGCTGCTGGAGGTGATGGGCGAAGGGCGCGCCCCGCTGCACGAAATCGTGGCCGACCTTCAGCGCAATTTCGGCCCGGCACATTATGGGCGCATCGACACTTACCTTACGCGCCAGCTTCCCAAGAAACAGGTGGTGGAACGCCTTGCCAACAGCGCGCCGGGGATCCTGAACGGCGAACCCGTCGCACGTGTTGATACGCTGGACGGCGTGAAATACTACCTTGCAGATCATTCGTGGCTGCTCATCCGCCCCAGCGGTACAGAGCCGGTGCTGCGGATTTATGCGGAGGCGCGTACACCAGAGATGATGAAGGCCCTGCTGGAGGCAGGCAGCGCGCTGGGCACCAGCCTCATCAGCCAGGACGCCTAGGCGGAAACCCACGAGCAGTTGGGCACGGCGTGCCGTGCCCCTGCACCGCCTATGGTTTGCTGCTTGCTGATGTGTGCCGGGGTGGAGTCGTTACTTCTGTGCTGGCGCGGGTAAGCCAGCCACCGCTGCCGGATGGGCGGTATGCAGGGCAAACCGAAAACCAAAGGTGCTGCCCTTGCCATAGCTGCTCTCGAAGACGATTTTGCCGTCGTAACGCTCGACGATATTCTTCACCAGGTGCAGCCCCAACCCGGTGCCCTCGATGCTGGCCGTTTCTTCTGTGCGGGCACGGAAGAACGGCTCAAACAACCGGGGCTGCATCTCCTGGGGGATGCCGTACCCTGTGTCGCGCACTTCAAAACTGGCGGCGGTGTCGTCTGCATGCAGCGTAACCCAGATGGTGCCGCCAGCAGGGGTATATTTGATGGCGTTGCTGATGAAGTTCACGATGGCCTGGCGCATCTGTGTAGAATCCGCCGCGATGATGATGGGCGTACCCGGCACAGACACGACAACCTGCTGGCGCTTATCCTGCGCGTGGTCGCGCATTTCGGCGATGGCCTCATTCACCACTGGCACCAGGTCAAACGGTATGGCCGGTTGGTTCACAAGCTGTTCAATGCGCTGCAGCGACAGCACATCGTGGATAATCTGCTGCATCCGCCTGCCTGCGCCTTCCATCTTCATCATGTATTCGTGCGCGTCGCGCAGCGTTTCGCCGTCTGTTTCCATCTCCAGCATCAGTTGCAGGTAGCCGATAATCACACTCAGCGGGTTGCGCAGGTCATGCGCCGCGATACGAATCATATCACTCTTGATGTGCTCCAGGCGGCTCACGCGGTCGTAAAGCTCCTCAAGCGCCACGTTGCGCTGCTGTACCGTCTCGATCAGTTGCGTGTTTTCCAGCGCAGCGGCGAAACGGCTGGCCACCAGTTCAAGAAGCTGCACGCGGTCGGAGGTAAAGTGCGCTGCTGTTTTGGTCTCCACCACAATCACGGCAGATAACCGCCGCTCGCCCTCAGTTGTGGTGGTGAAACACGGCACGGCAATCTGGGCTGTCGTTCCGTCAAGGGCAGAAACGAGCGGTGCGGACCTGGATGTGTGCGAAGCCATTGCGGGGGTGCCGCCTGGCGTCATGTCTGGGGCAGAGATTAGCGGCGCGGACCTGGATGTGTGCGAAGCCGCTGCAGGGGTGCCGCCTGGCGTCATGTCTGGGGCAGAAACGAGCGGTGCAGGCTGCTGAATCCACACGCTGTGTTCTTCTGCCAGCACCTGGCCGAGGATGCCGGCGCGTTCTTCCGCCAGCTTCAGGAGCGCATCGCCCACATAACCGCCGTACTGTTCGGCGATGGTATAAGTGTTATCGCTGACGAGGCTCAGGTACCCGGCGTCGGCGGCAGAGATGCGCAGTGCCGCATCCAGCGTGAGGTGTGCCAGTTCGCTCACCTTAGACGACCAGCCAATCTCGCGGTAGACCCACTGCGCCACCGTAAGCGCTTCCACACGGCGGTTCAGTTCCTTTGCCTGCTTCTCCACCTGCGCCCGCAGCGTAACGTCATTGAAGATGAAAAGCCGCCCGCGCACTGTGCCGCGTCGGTCAAGAATGGGGCTGATGCGCAGCTCAATCGATCGGTCGCCCACCGTATGGACGACGCGCGTGTCGGTGATCCCGTCCAGCGCCGTCCAGACGGTGCGATGTTCCGGCAGAATTTCGTCCAGCGTCAGGCCAAGCGGATTGGCCACGCTGGGTAAAGACCTGCGCAGCGTGGGGTTCATCATCACGATGCGGTTATCGCAATCCAGCACCGCCACACCATCCGGCAGGCTGTTGATGATAACTTCATGGGCCAGCGGCATAATGTCCAGCAGGCGCAGCCGAAACAGCGCGTAGGCCAGCGCAACCATACACAGGGCCGCGCCCAGGCCGTTGGTATACAGGCCCGGCAGCGGCGACAGGTCGAAGATCTCAACCAGGTTGCTCATCCAGGGGATCATCGCGCCGATGACCAGCGCCAGCGACTGCGCCCGGTGCGCGCGGTAGCGCCGCGAGGCAACGCGCAGCAGTTCTACCGTGCCAAACAGGTAAAGGATGTAGGAATAGACCACGTAGACCCAGAACACCGCCCCGTAATCCGCAGAGAATACCGGCGGCCTGGAAAGGATTTCCCAGTGTGGATTGCCCCAGATCAGGCCGTGATACTCGTTCGTCCAGGCCACAAGAATGGTGAGCACGGGCATGGTGGCCAGCAGCAGAATGCGCCCCGGTGTGAACCAGGCATCGCGCCCGCTGAAGCAGAACGCAAAGCCCACCCACAGCATGGGGATCATCGTCAGCCCCACATACTCGATCTTGCTGAAGGCCAGGTACGCATCCAGGTTCATCCCGGCCAGCGCTTCAAAAATGTACCAGACGTTGATCCAGCCAGTGGCCGAAACCAGCAGACTGAACCACACCGCACCCCGCACGTTGCGGCGCTGCAGGGCAAACAGCGCAAGCGCAAACGAGACCCAGGCGCTTAGCGCACAAAGCAGGATGTTGGTGGCAGTCCAATCGACCGAGAGCAGGGAGGCAAACATGGCGAGAAATTCCACGTTTAGACGGATCCTTAGCGCAATGTTACAATAGGTTTGAGCATTTCACCATTAAGAGTCATGATAAATGGCGCTGTCTTCAGGGTTTCTCACGTCAGCGCTTATGGATGACTACTGCACGGTGCGCAGGATGAGGTGGCCAGGGTCTGTTGATATTCCTGGCTGCCAGGAACCCTGCAACAGGCACAAACGTCAACAGACCCTAACTGAATTGGCAGAGGTGGAGGTTATTTATGAGAGACCATGTGGTGATCATCACAGGCGCATCGTCCGGCATCGGCGCGGAGCTGGCGCACCAGTTCGGGCGTGAAGGTGCGCGCCTGGTACTGGCAGCGCGCGACGCAGCCCGCCTGAAGGCGCTTGCCCAGCAGTATCCCGGCGCGCTGGCCATCCCCACCGATGTGACCGACCCGCAGCAGTGCCGCGCCCTCATTGAACAGGCCATCGCCCAGTTCGGGCGCATCGATATTCTCATCGCCAATGCAGGCATCAGCATGTGGGCGCACTTTGACGAAATCACCGACCTGTCGCTGTTCCAGCGCATCATGGATGTGAATTACTTCGGCATGGTCTACTGCGTGCATTACGCGCTGCCGCACCTTAAAGCCTCGCGCGGGTTAATCGTCGGCGTCTCCAGCCTGACGGGTAAGACTGGCGTCCCCACACGCACCGCCTACAGCGCCAGCAAACACGCCATGCAGGGCTTTCTGGACAGCCTGCGCATCGAGCTGATGGACACCGGCGTCGATGTCCTGGTGGTAAGCCCTGGCTTTGTGCAAACCGAAGTCCGCGAGCGCGCGCTGGGCGCAGACGGCCACCCCCTGCGCCACAGCCACATACAGGAATCCGGCGCGATCCCGGTTGAGGCATGTGTGAAGCAGATGATGGACGGCATCCGGGCGCGCAAGCGAGAGCTGCTCATCGGCAGTGCGCGCGTCAGAATAGGGCTGTGGCTGAAGCTCATCGCGCCGAAACTGGTGGATCGCATGGCGCGGCAGGCGGTAGACAGCGGGCGGACATAACCGGCA
>CAZQIJ010000137.1:0-10281 GCA_964592955.1 uncultured Anaerolineaceae bacterium | reverse complement strand
AGCGAAGATTGCGCACAAACCAAGGGAAAGTAAAAATTCTTTAAGTATCTCTGACATTCAGGGGTACCCTGGCCGGTAACCTGTGGTTCGGCCAGGGTACCCCAACACCTGCGTTCAGATCACGGTTGCGTGCTCAATTGTCGGCGCTGGGGCGCGTCGTGAGGGTGACCTGTACATCCATTTCCTGCTGGTCACGCAGAATATGGATGCTGACGGTTTGGCCGGGTACGGTGTTGATGGCCAGGTAACCGATGAGCGAGGCGAAATCTGTCACTGCGAAATCATCGATGGCGAGCACGATATCACTGCGGCGCAGCCCACCAGACGCTGCTGGTCCAGATGCGCTGGTAATGATGACACCGCGCGTGTTATTGGGGATGCTGAGATCTTCGATGACACGCAGGCTCATATCGTCTGCGCTGATTCCCATGAAGGCATAGTTCACAAATCCCTGATCGCGCAGTTCGCGTATCACACGCTGCACCAGGTTGCTGGGGATCGCAAAACCCACGCCCGAATTCGCGCGGTTCTCGCTGATAATCTGCGCATTGACGCCGATAACCTCCCCTTTGAGGTTCAGCAGCGGGCCGCCGCTGTTGCCTGGGTTGATGGGGGTATCGGTTTGGATTACCGACCCGATGCGGTACTGCGCTTCGCTGAGGCCGATGATGGAGCGCCCCACTGCGCTGATGATGCCAGCCGTCAGCGTCCAGCGCTGGCCAAACGGGCTGCCGATGGCCAGCGCGGTTTGGCCAATGAGTACGTCGTCAGAATTTCCAAAGGTCACCGGCACCAGGCGTTCTGCCGGAACATCGACCTGGAGCAGCGCAAGGTCAGAGTCCGGGTCGCGGCCAATGACTTCTGCCCGCACAATGGTTCCGTCCAGAAAGTAAACCACAATTTCGCCGCTGAAGAACTGTTCCATGGCTTCGATGACATGATAATTCGTGATGATGAGTCCTTCAGAACTGACGACGAATCCTGTGCCACCCCCAAGGTCCATATGGATCGGATCGCTGATTGCGATGGACACCACCGAAGGGCTGACGCGCCGGTAGAGTTCGGAGTAAGTAAGTTCCTGCTCACTGAGCAGTGACGGCTCCTGCGCGGTGACGATGGCTGGGTGGCGGGTTGCGCCTACGGTAAAACTCAGAAATGCGATCACGAAAACAGCAGACAGAGGCAGAAACTTCTTTGCAGTTGCGACAATCACAGTAGAAACCCTTTCTAAATCGGTTCTCTAAGTTTATTGCAGGAATCGGATGGGATCTGCTAAGAATCCGCTGAAGACCTCAGCGCTCCACAATGACATCCCCCGACAGCGGCGGCAGGTTGAGCGTGGTCGTCAGGTTATCCAACAGCACGCCGCATTCCGCCAGCTTAAGGGAAAGATAGACATAGTGGGGCAACAGGATCTCGAACGACGCGCTGGAGAACCCCCCTACGACGGTGCGGCGTTTGGCGGCGATGTAGACGCCGGCATCATCCTGTTCCGCCGCGATGCGCCACCCGAAGGAACCCTGCAACTTCACCGTGACCTCGATCTGTGGTTTTGGCCAGCGCATCACTTTGATCTGCGCGTTTTCTGTTTGCAGGAAGAACGTTACCGGGCCGGTTACCCCAAAATGGTAGGTGCGGGTTTGCTGCGTCAAGTCTCGCACCGAGGACGCAGCGCTGACGATCTGCCAGAGTGTGTTGAGTTTCTGCATGTCGTAATCCCATCGTTTGATCCCATCGGGGAAAGTGCTTGGCGATACACCTCATTGTAAGAGACTTTTGTCCGAAGCGGCGCAGGGTTCAGGAGCTTCACAGAAATCGGCATCGGCTGGGGCGCATCATTGGTTCTATCATCCTCTTGACCATCGTACAGCTTCAGTAAAAGATAACGCTTAGATAACGTTGAGCGACGCCGCAAACGACTGGCGCTGCCGCTGCCATGGGCACAGATCAAAACGTGCATGCGGCGCGTGCTTGCAGGCGGATGTACAGGAGGTATAGTATGACGAAGATCGGGGTTCTCGCGCTGCAGGGCGCGTTTGTGGAACACGAGAACATGCTGCGGCACCTGGGTGCAGAGACCGTACAGGTCCGGCTGCCGCAGCATCTCAATGACCTGGATGGGTTAGTGATTCCTGGCGGCGAGAGTACGACGATTGGCAAGCTGGCGGTACAATACGGGCTGATAGAACCACTGCGGGCATTTGCGCGCGCCAAACCGACATGGGGCACATGTGCTGGCATGATCTTTCTGGCCAGAGACATCGGTGAAGATCGCCAACCACTGCTGGGCGTGATGGATCTGACGGTGAACCGGAACGCTTTTGGGCGGCAGATTGACAGTTTTGAAACCGATCTGGAGATTCACCACGTTGCAGGCGGGCCATTTCACGCGGTGTTCATTCGCGCGCCGCTGGCCACAGTGGTGGGGGAGGGCGTTGATGTTCTGGCGCAGTTGCAGCCAGGGCAGATTGTTGCGGCGCAGCAGGGGCATCTGCTGGCAACGGCTTTTCACCCAGAGCTTACAGATGACACACGCCTGCACCAGTTGTTTCTTGAGATGGTGAAACAACCTGTTCACAAGTGAGCAGACGGTTGCTAAAATATCGCCGACTTGTGGCACGCTCAAACTTGGCGGGGGACTATGTACGACGATAACCTTTTGAGCCGGATCTATTTGGGCCCGGGCGACGACGAAATTGAAGACGATCTGGATATTGATGTCGATGCGGACGACCTGGACGACATTGATGAGCTTGATGAGCTTGACGATGAAGATGACGTTGACGATGTGGGTGATCTGGACGACATCGACCTGGACGAAGAACTGACGGACCTTGATCTGCCGATCATCGATGAAGAAGAATTCATTGACGACGAGGGGTATGATCTTGATGATGAAGACGAAGACGTTGATGATCTTTATGGCGATGAAGACGACGATCTTGACGAGGATGACGAGGATCTTTACGAAGAAGACGAGTACGATTATTAGTGCCGCAAAATGATGAAAGTGTGGGCCGGAACGCGCGCTGTAGGCTCGTTTTCCCATCCTCGCACTTGCCCATTTTCGGCACGAATGCGCGTCTGCAAAGTCACCTTGCCTCCTTCGGTATGAACACCTGCGAACACCTGCGAATTGCATCGGGCGAGCAGCGCTGGTCGCAGGCACACCCTGATGCCTTGTGATGGGGTGCGGCATATCTCCCCCGGAATCCGCCCCTGTTGGATCCCCCCTCATCTGAAGCGCAGGCGCTGTTGAGGGGGGCGAGGGTTTACGGCCTCACTCCTGGGGAAAGATCTTCCCCGGGTTCAGGATGTTGTTTGGGTCGAGGGTTTGCTTCAGCGAACGCATCACGTCCAGGGCTGCGCCATGTTCGCGCGGCATGTGATGCGCCTTGCCAATACCCACGCCGTGCTCACCTGTTGCCGTACCCCCTAAGCTGATGGCGTGCTCAACAATCTGTTCGTTGGCGCGCATAGCGGCCTCAAATTCGGTCTGGTCACCATACGGGAACTCCACATGGATGTTGCCATCCCCGGCATGCCCTTTCATGTAGGCGGCGATGTTGTGCTGCGCGATGGTGTCCTCGATGAAGGCCACCAGCGAAGGGTAAGCGCTGATAGGCACCGCCACATCATTAATGAAAAAGGTTTTGCCCGGATGCACGCGTACCAGCGTTTCGTAGGCATGATGCCGTGCATGCCAGAGTTTGGCGCGCTCGGCGTTATCGCGCGTGGCGCGGAAACCGGTGGCCCCCATTTCTTCACAAAGCTCGCGCACGAGCTGCAATCCATAATCCAGGGTGGCTTCGTGCGCGGCATGAAATTCCATAAAGAGCGTTGGCTTTTCTTCCAGATCAAGGCCTGCATGGTCACGCAGGATGGCGCACTGCCGGGGATCAATGAATTCCAGCGCGGCGGGTTCCAGCCCGCTGGCACGCACCATGACCACCGTCTCTACCGCTGCTTTTACCGAAGGGAAATGCGCGACCACGGCGCTCATCTGCGTTGGGATGGGGACAAGCTTAAGTGTGGCGCGGGTAATGACCCCCAACGTCCCCTCGCTCCCCACAAACAGATGCAGCAGGTCATAGCCGGAGGCCTGTTTGATTGACCGCGAACCCACCTCTATCAGGCGGCCATCTGCCAGGGCAACCTGCATGGCCAGCACATTGTCTTTGCTGGCACCATATTTGACTGTGCGGATACCGGCGGCATTATTGGCCAGCATACCGCCTACCGTTGCGTTTGCGCCAGGATCAGGCGGGAAGAACAGCCCCTGACGCGCGATCTGCGCGTTCAGGTCTTTGTGGCCGATGCCAGGCTCCACCGTCACCTGAAAATCATCAGCATGGAGCGCGATAATGCGGTTCATCCTGGCGAACGACAGGAGAATGCCGCCGCAAAGCGGTATAGAATTGCCTTCCAGCGATGTACCAACACCCCAGGGCGTGACGGCGATGCGGTGTGTGTTGGCAAAGCGCAACACCGCCGCGACCTGTTCTGCAGACTGTGCCCACACAATTGCTTCGGCACGGTGGGCCGGATGATGCGATTGGTCACGGGCGTGCAGGTCGAGATCGGCAGCAGTGATACTAACATGGTCTGTGCCGGCGATCGTCGTCAGTTCAGCAAGCAGGTCGGGTGTGACGGTTCTATAGGCGATGGCGTTCATGCATACGATTCCTTGTCGGGCTAAATGGTCACGTGATAATCAGAACAACCCCAGAAACCTGCGGCGAGACGCGGGAACCCGCGCATGGCTGAGCGTCGTCAGCCCGCCGCCATACGGATCAAAGACCGGGCGCAGTTCGCCCAGAATCAGGTCAACCGCCTGTGTTGGACGTTCCTGGCGCAGGTTGAGTATCTCGAGGTAGCTGCCGTACTGCCGGAATAATGCCTGGCTGTGTTCCTCGGTGATCTCTGCATCCCAGCGCCACTTTTCGGGATAGTAGTAGTAGTAGAGCGGGTAGAGCGCAGCGGTAAACAACGACACGCCGCGCTGGTTATAGGCCCACAGGTCGGTACCGGTTTGGGTGATGATTTCTGCCAGCAGTGTTAGCGCCTGAACGCCAGCCAGCATACGTTCCAGGCTGCCGCCGTCTCGCCCATCCACCAGCTTCTGGATAAACCCCTGTGGGTGTGTCTCGTGGTCGATGACCTGCCGGAAGAACCCGGCAGCGTGCAGAAGCATGTCGTCGCGTTCAAGCAGCACACCTGCTGCCGCGTTCAGCGTGTTCAGCCATACCTCTTCGAGAAACGTCAGCCGTTGGGTGGCTGCGTTCAACGCGAGAACCGATGCCTGAAAGCCTTCTCGCCAGCCGTCAAGCAACTGCGGCCTGGCGGCGGCATGATCGCGGAGCATTTCAAAACTGTGGGCAGTTGCCAGATGCGAACGCAGCAGCGTCAGTGTGATTTCGCCGCTGGTGGGCTGGGGATGCAGCTCATGCAGCAGCAGCGTCAGTGCGGCTTCACCTGCCGGGAGATTACCATCGAAGCGGCAGCGGAAACCATCCATGACCACTTTGCGCAGCGCGTCAGGTTGGGGGGCATCCTGCCGCAGCAGCGCCCAGGCAGGCTCAAACGGTGGCAGTAACGCGTGCTGGCGCGCGGTCTCTACGTTGGTTAATGAGAAGTAAAGCCCAAAGTGCATCTGGGTGAACCTATGTTAGAATGGACATGAGTAAATGAACCGGTTTAGTCAATTAACGAGCGCAGCCGTGAACGACTCCGAAAACTCGAAACCTAAAAGTCAGACATCACGCCTATCCTCCAAGACCCGCCGCCGGATTCTCGTGGAGACGCCGCAGGATTCATTAGAACACATCCGCCAGAAGATGGAAAGTGTCGCCCGCGATTTTTCTGAAGGGCGCATCAACCGTGCGCAGTTTAACGCGGTATATGGGCATTACAGTGAACGGCGCGCCATTATCCAGCGCCTCATGGAACGCAATCCACAGAACGATGCCTGGAAGCAGGTTGCTGCGCCAGGGCACACCGGCTTTCTGAAGAGCCACTTTGAAGCGCACCCACAGTTCTATGTTGTGTTTCGTCACCGGCATCCGTATCCGTTGGCCACGGAAGGTGAAGAAACACCCAAAGTGCGCGAGCAGGTGGGCAAAATGCTGCGCGTCTTGTGGCATATGGACAGCATTCCCCGCGGTGGGCTGGCGCGCAAGTCTATGGGCAACGGGCAGTGGCTGGTGCTGGCCTCTGGGGAACACGCGGTAACTTTTGTGGTGTTTTCGTTGCAGCCATCTGCAGCGCAGCAAACGCTGGTGCGGGATTTACACGCCGATTTTGAGAGGGCCAACCGCCTGGCACTGATGCGCGAGCAGGGGCCAGAGCGCATGGTCTTCCCGCAGCGCGCACTGCTGGATTAGAGGCGGTTGCTCCCACACCATTCTGTTGCTATACTGTGATTGTGCTGCCAGCCTTCGAAATCTCACCGATTTCAGGCTGGTGATTTTCGCAATGCCAACACCACTTGCTTGACAACAAACGCGACGTGTATTTATAATACACATTCACGTTTCCTCTATTTGATTCTGTCTCTGTCTTGGCCAATGGAAACCAACTGGCAATATAGCGCGAAACTGCATCGCGTACAGCAGGTCAGTACGAGGAGCGATGGATATCGCTCACAGTTATGTCACCGTCGTAGGTGTTTGGTGACCGACCCCGATTTATCACCAGGAAATTTTGAGGAGCGGTGCGTTGAATCACAACTACTTGAGTCCTAAGAACTATGCCCGAATCCCAGATGTGCAGGAACTGCCTTCGCTCATTGAAGTTCAGCTACAGGCGTTTCAATGGTTCATTGATGAGGGATTGGCGGAGTTGTTCGATGAAATCAACCCTATCGAGAGCTTCAACGGTAATCTGAAACTGTATTTCCCCGGGACAAGCCCGGAAGCTGAGCAGCTTGGTCTGAAGTACTGGTTCGACGAACCGAAGTACAGCGAAGAATTGTGCCTGGAACGCGATATGTCTTTCGCCGCGCCGCTTTACGTGCGTGTGGCCCTGGTTAACCGCGAAGCGGGCGATGAAGTGCTGCGGTCTGATATCTTCATGGGTGACTTCCCGCTGATGACCCCCAAAGGGACGTTTATCATCAATGGGACCGAGCGTGTTGTTGTAAGCCAGCTCATCCGCTCACCGGGTGTGTACTTTGATGCTGAAGAAGACCGTACTACCGGGCGTGCGTTGTCGATGGCGAAACTGATCCCGGATCGCGGCGCGTGGATGGAATTTGAAACGCGGAAGAACGATGCGCTGACGATCAAGTTCAACCGCAAGCGCACGATCCCGGTGACCATTCTGCTGCGCGCTTTGGCCGCTGTTTCTGACGGCCTGCCGCCTGAAATGTCTCCTATCCAAACCGGGTTGGACGAAGAACTGCTGTCGCTCTATACCCATGTAGACACGAACCCGGATCATCAGTACATCGCCGCAACCATTAAAGCAGAGCCGATGTGGGAACTTAAGAAGGAACAAACGATTGCGCAGGCGGCGCTGCTGGAATTCTACCGTCGTATGCGTCCGGGTGATCCGCCCACGCTGGATAATGCGCGTGAATACCTCATCGGCCAGCTCTTCGACCAGCGCCGTTACGACCTGGAACGTGTGGGACGTTATAAGCTGAACCAGCGCCTCCAGCTCGATTCCAGCATTTCGCGCAAGGTGCGCACGGTCACGAAGTCCGACATTATGCGGCTGGTCGAGCGCATGATTCAGATCAATAACGGCGAAGCCGGCCCGGATGACATCGACCATCTGGGTAACCGCCGCGTGAAGACCGTTGGCGAGCTGATTCAGAACAAGCTGCGTGTGGGTTTGCGCCGTATGGAGCGCGTGGTTAAGGAACGTATGTCGATCCGCGAAACGGACAATCTGACACCCGTTGCGCTGATCAACATCCGCCCGGTGGTTGCTGCGGTGCGCGAATTCTTCGGATCGTCGCAGTTGTCGCAGTTCATGGAGCAAACCAACCCGCTGGCAGAGCTGACGCACAAGCGGACGCTTTCTGCGCTGGGGCCTGGCGGGCTGCGACGCGAACGCGCAGGCTTTGATGTGCGCGATGTGCATCACAGCCATTACGGTCGCATTTGCCCCATCGAAACACCGGAAGGCCCAAACATCGGCCTCATTGGCCGCCTTGCCAGCTATGCGCGCGTCAATGAATACGGTTTCATCGAGACGCCCTATCGCAAGGTCGCCAAGTTCCTCAATGTCAACGATGCGCGCCTGCCGGGGCGGTTGATCCGCGATGAAGTGACCACGGAGAGCGGTCAGGTCATTGTGGAGGAAGAGACAATTGCCACACCAGAGGTGATTGCCAAGCTTAAGCGCGCCGGAATCGAAACGGTGCCGGTGCAGCCATTTGTGCAGCCGGAGGTCGTGTATCTTTCTGCCGATAACGAAGATAATTTCGTCATCGCGCAGGCGAATACGCCCCTGGATGAAAATCATCAGATGGTGGCCCAGCGCGTTTCTGCACGCTATAACCAGAAATTCCTGAATGTTCCCGCGCCGCGCATTGACTATATCGACATCGCACCGCGCCAGATTGTGGGCATCAGCGCTGCGCTGATTCCGTTCCTGGAACACGACGACGCCAACCGCGCACTCATGGGCTCCAACATGCAGCGTCAGGCTGTACCGCTGCTGCGCCCCGATGTGCCTATCGTCAGCACGGGCATGGAAAGCCAGGCCGCCTATGACAGTGGGCAGGTGCTGGTGTGCGATGTGGATGGCGAGGTGGTGAGCGTGCAGGGGGAACGTATCGTGATCCGCAAGGATAACGGCGACGAACAGGTGTATCGTCTGCGCAAGTACGATCGCTCGAACCAATCCACATGCATTGACCAGCGCCCCACTGTACGCAAGGGCGAACGTGTACATCGCGGCCAGATTATCGCCGACAGCTCATCGACCTGGTACGGCAGCCTGGCACTGGGTCATAACGTGCTGGCTGCCTTCCTGTCCTGGGACGGCGGTAACTATGAAGACGCGCTGCTGATCAGCGAAGATATGCTGCGCAACGATAAGTTCACCAGCATTCACATCGAGAAGCACGAAGTGGAAGCGCGCGATACGAAACTGGGGCCAGAAGAAATCACGTATGATATCCCGAACGTCGGTGAAGACGCGCTGAAGGATCTGGATGAATTCGGTATCGTCCGCATTGGGGCAGAGGTTGGCCCGAACGATATCCTCGTCGGCAAGATCACGCCCAAGGGCGAAAAAGAACTAAGCCCTGAAGAAAAACTGCTGCGTGCAATTTTTGGTGAGCAGGCACGCGAAGTGAAGGACTCGTCACTGCGTTTGCCACACGGTGAACGCGGTAAGGTTGTGGACGTGAAGACCTTCACCCGCGAAGAGCATCGCGATCTGCCTGCCGGGGTCGAGAAGATGGTTCGTGTGAGCGTGGCCCAGCGCCGTAAGATGACGGTGGGCGACAAGATGGCGGGGCGTCATGGCAACAAGGGTGTGATCTCGCGTATCGTCCCCATTGAGGATATGCCGTATCTGATGGACGGTCGCCCTGTCGAAATCATCCTGAACCCCACCGGTGTTCCTGGGCGTATGAACCTGGGCCAGGTGCTTGAGCTGCATCTGGGTTGGGCAGCAGATCGCCTGGGTTTCCGCGCGGTGACACCCGTATTTGACGGCGCGCGCGAAACGGAAATCCGCGCAGAGCTGGGGCGCGCCTGGTTGATTGATCGCGCCTGGGTGGAAGTTACCGAGCGTGCGCTGGAGTGGATCGCCCAGTTCGACTATGGCGAAGAAGACCTCGAAGATGATGAAGAGGTGCGCCGCCTGTACATCCATGCGTGGCTGAAGGATAACCCGCGCTATGACGAATACCTGCTGCAGACCGATACGATTTATACGCGCCGTGCAGTGCTGGCGGAATGGCTGGCGGAAAAGGGCATTAACCCGGATGACGCGCTGCTGTTTGATAATCAGTCTGTAACGGTTGTGGAGCGCAACCGCCGTGACCGCAATGCGGTTGATGTTGCCATGCGGGTGTGGATTGAACACCACTCACCAGAAACCGCGATCCCGGACGGGCTGGCGGGTGAAGAACTGCTTCGCCTGGCGGATCGCGTGATGTTTGAAACCGGGCAGCCAGTGCCGCTGTATGGCAAGCACATGCTGTATGACGGGCGCACCGGTGAACCCTTCGACCGTCCGGTGGCGGTGGGCTATGTCCACATGCTTAAGCTGGCGCATCTGGTTGAAGATAAAGTCCATGCGCGTTCTACGGGGCCCTAC
>CAZQIJ010000136.1:0-10402 GCA_964592955.1 uncultured Anaerolineaceae bacterium | reverse complement strand
GCAGCACATCGTCACGGTACACACGGTAGGCCGCCACATCGTCTGCTGCCGCCGCTTCCCACGCCAGCGACACACCGCCCAGCGAGGCCGCCGTGACGTTCAGAGCTTCCGGCGCGGCTGGCGCTTCGCTGTCGGCTGCCGCCAGCACCTCCACCAACGCGGGAGCCTGCCCCATCAGGAAGGGATAGGTATAAGAGTCCCCCGCGCTGCCGCTGAAGCGCACGAAAACCGTCGCCATGCCCGGCGCGTCCGGGTACAGCGTCGCCCGGTAGCGCTCGCCGTCAGCATCCGCGCCCTCAAACTGCATCGGCTGCCAGCGGATCGCGTCAAATGGCGTCCCTTCGCGCACCAGTGCGGCCTGCGCCACCAGCCCCGCAATCGGCGCTGTAGGCGTGCTGTTCACCGCGTCCGTCGTCACCACGGCCAGCACGTCTACGCCGCGCCCATACTCGCGCACCAGCGTACCGGCGCTCGTCTCCACAATCCGCGCTTCGGTGATGCTGATCTGCGGCACTGCGCGCACCGCTGTGCCCTGCGCACCCACCATCCCCGCCTCACTCACCGCCGCCACACGGTAGTAATACACGAAGCCGCGCGTCGCCGTCGCATCGGTGGCCACCGTCTCGCGGATCGGCGCGCTGATGATCGGCAGATACCCGCCCTCGGCCACCGGACTGCGATAGATCATATAGCCCCCAGCGCCGTCCACCGCGTCCCACGTCAGCCGCACGCCATCCGCGCTGTTCTCCGCCGTCACGGTCTGCGGCGCATCCGGCCCGTTAAAGGCCGCGGGATCCGCCTGCACCGTCCACACATTGCCGGAATTCGCCGGGATCGTCACGCGGTTTTCCAACGTTCCGTCGGTCGAAAGCGCCACAACACCCAGCAGCGGTGTCAGCGTCAGGCCAGCGGGCAGCTTGCCCCCAAACACAAAATCCGGCACCAGATCCAGGAACACGTCTTCGCTGCCCGCGTTCAGGATCACCAGCGCGCCGCTGCCCGTTTCCACATCGCGCCGCAGAAAGGCATACACCCCTGCCCGGTCGTTCACATCCAGCGTGATCATCTCACCTTCGCGCAGCGCCGGTGTCGCGCGGCGCAACTGCCCCAGCGCCTGGTAAAAGCTCAGCATGTCTTCGTTCGGCGCGGGATAATGGTCGCCGTCTTCGTCCGGCCAGGGATACGGCGCGCGGTTATACGGGTCATCCTGGCCTTCCGCGTTATTCGGCGCGTCCAGCGCGATCTCGTCGCCATAATACACCGTCGGCGCGCCCGGCAGCGTGAACTGCGTCAGCGCGGCCAGCTTCTGCGTCTCCACGCTGCTGCCCAGCGTGTGATACAGGCGGCTCGTGTCGTGGCTGCCGAGCAGGTTCATCATGGCATGATACGCCATCGGCGGGTAGTCTTCCTCCACCGACCGCACCGTGCCCTCGAATTCTGCTGGACTCAGCGCCGGAATCAGCCCGTCGTTATCGGCAAAATCGGTATCCCGCACAAACCCGATGATCCCCCGCCGGAAGCGGTAATTCATCGTGCTGTCCCACTCTGCGCCCAGCAGCCATGCAGAGGCGTCGCCCCATTCTTCCCCGATGATGACGGCTTCCGGGTTCTCGCTGCGCACCACCTCGCGGAAATTCTCCCAGTACTGGTTGCGCGGGTCGCGCCCGTTGTCGATGTCGCCGGCCACATCCAGCCGCCAGCCGCCGATGCCTTCACGCCCCCAGGTCCGGGCCACGCTGTCTGGCCCGCGCACAAAATAGGCCCGCGGCGCAAACTTGGTGTTATCAATCTTCGGGATGCTGTCGAACCCGAACCACGACACATAAAACGTGCTGCCATCGCCCGGATCCACGCACGGCGACGGCTGGTTAGCGGCTGGTGGCTGGAAGTAGAACCAGGAGCGCCACTCAGAGTCCACGCTTTCGCATGCGCCATCCGTCTCGAAACGGTTGTAACGGTCGAAGTACACGCTGTCGCTGGAAAGATGGTTAAACACCCCATCCAGAATCACCGCCATCCCGCGTGCGTTGGCTTCGCTGAGCAGCGTTCGGAAGTCCTCCAGCGTCCCCAGGCGCGGATCAATCGCCAGGAAATCCGCAGTGTCATAGCGGTGGTTAGAGCGCGCGTCGAAGATCGGGTTCAGGTAAATACCCGTCACGCCCAGGGTTTGCAGATAATCCAGCTTCTCCGTGATCCCCGCCAGATCCCCGCCGAAGAAATCGCTGTTAAAGTAGCCGGTGCCGTCTTCCGCAACCGTCACCCGCCCATCGACCGGCGGCGCGTTCCATGTCTCCTGGAAGATCAGCGGCAGGCTGCCATAAAACACATCAGACCCGTCCTCAGGGTTGTTGCTGGCGTCGCCATCGCGGAAGCGGTCCGGGAAGATCTGGTAGATGATGCCGTTGCGGAACCATTCCGGCGTATAGTAGGCCGGGTCATACACGCTGATCTGGAAGCTGGCGTCGGCGCTCACCGTCATGGCCGCCCCCACACCGCCCTTGTTCGCCGCCGCATACTGCCCGGTCGCGCCCAGTGTATCGTCTTCATAAAACACGGTCTGGTCGCCATCGCGCACAATAAAGCGATAGTAATAGAGGTTCGTCTCGCCCCCCACATTAAACGTGACAGACCACAGCGTCGTACCTTCCGGCTCTGCGGCCTCCACCGTCATCGGCACAATACGCTGTGCGCCGCTGCGCAGGTCAAACAGGCGCACCGCTGCGCTGTCCACATCGCCTGTACGCAGGCGCAGCGTGACATCCGTCCCGAACGGCACCGCCCCAAACGGGACGCGGAACAGATCATTGCGGCTGTTGTGAAGCATTACGGTGGTATCAATCTCTGCCTGCTGCGCCTGTAAACCGCTCGCCAGCAGCGCCAGTAAGAGCAAGAACACAATCCGAAGTCGCATAAATAACTCTCCTTCGTTCCAACAATCAAATCTCATGGATCAACCCATTTAAATCCGCCGGATCGTGGGGCGGACGAGGCAAGCCTCGTCCCTGCGATTGTGCGTATTCGTTTTGGTTTGTCCATCAGTTGCAAACCCACACCGGGATTGTACCACCAGCCAGAAGAGGTTCAAACGTGACGGCTTACATCCGGGTGCATGCGGCAATGCGCGTGTCCTACATCCATTCGGATGTCCTTCACCAGGGCGTTACCATAAACATCACTTGAGAGAACCCCCACCCGCCACACGTTTCCCCGTATAATGGGCAAGGATAACAGACAGTATTTCGCCAAAGTTATAGGACTCCTATGGAAACGGTTGCGTCAACACCATTTCGTGCCACCCATCATTATGCCGGTTACGATTTCTGCCCAGGTAACCCGCTGCCATTCGGGGCGACACCGCTCGTCGGCGGGGTAAATTTCTCGATCTACTCCATGAACGCCACACACTGCACGCTGGTTCTGTTTGAACGCGACCAGCCCACGCCGCTGGTCGAAATCCCAATCCCGCGCGAATTCCGCATTGGCCGCGTGTGGACCATTGTTGTGCTGAACCTGGACTACGAAAACATTGAGTACGGCTTTCGCATGGATGGCCCCCACGATCCCCCCGCCGGTCATCGCTATGACCCGGACGCCATCCTCCTGGACCCCTATGCGAAATCCATCGGCGGGCGCGACGTGTGGGGCCTCCAGCCAGACTGGACGAACAGGTTTCAGCACCGCGCGCGCATCGTCAATACCACCCGCTTCGACTGGGAAACAGACCGTCCCCTGGCGCGCCCCATTGAAGACTGCATCATCTATGAAATGCACGTGCGCGGCTTTACCATGCATCCCACCGCCGGGGTGCAGTTTCCCGGCACCTACGACGCCATCCGCGAGAAGATCCCCTACCTGCGCCACCTGGGTGTGAACACCGTCGAACTCATGCCCATCTTTGAATTCGATGAATTCGAGAATTCCCGCACCCACCCCCAAACAGGCGAAACGCTCCTCAATTACTGGGGCTATGCCCCGGTTGGATTCTTCGCCCCCAAGGCCGGTTATGCCGCGTCTGGCGTGCATGGCGGCGAAATGCACGAGCTGAAAACGCTGATCAAAGCGCTGCACGCCAACGATATCGAGGTCATCCTGGATGTGGTCTTCAACCACACCGCGGAAGGCAATGAACTTGGCCCCGTGATCTCGTTCAAGGGCATCGATAACCGAATTTACTACATCCTCACGCCAGAAGGCTATTACTACAACTTCAGCGGCACCGGCAACACCTTTAACTGCAACCATCCCCTCACGCGCGAGATGATCATCGACTGCCTGCGCTACTGGGTCGCGGAATATCATGTCGATGGCTTCCGCTTCGATCTCGCGTCGATCATGACGCGCGACGTGGACGGTATGCCCCTGGCCGACCCCCCCCTGCTGCGCGAGATGGCCTTTGACCCCATCCTGGGCAGCACCAAGCTGATCGCCGAACCCTGGGATGCCGACGGCCTGTATCACCTGGGCAGCTTCCCCGCCTATGGGCGCTGGGCAGAGTGGAACGGGAAATTCCGCGATACCATGCGCTGCTTTCTGAAGGGCGACGCCGGCATGGTGGGCGCGGCGGCGCAGGCCGTGCAGGGGTCGCCAGACCTGTACCCAGGGCGCGGCCCCATTGCCTCCATCAACTTCATCACATCGCACGACGGCTTCACCCTCATGGACCTCGTGTCTTACAACAATAAATACAATGACGACAACTGCGAGCCGGGCGATAACGGCATGAACGATAACAACAGTTGGAATCATGGCGCAGAAGGCCCCACTGCCGACCCGGAAATCAATACCCTGCGCCACCGCCAGGTGAAGAACGCCGTCGCCATGCTCATGCTCAGCCAGGGTGTGCCCATGCTGCTGATGGGCGACGAAGCCGGGCGCAGCCAGCGCGGCAACAATAACGCCTACTGCCAGGATAACGAAGTCAGTTGGTTCAACTGGCGCGATATCGACCACAACCGCGATATCTTCGAGTTCGTGCGTGGCATGATCGCCTTCCGGCGGCGGCACGCCGTGCTGCGCAACGGGTACTTCTTTACCGGGCAGAATCACCAGCATGGGGATTTTGCCGATATCTCGTTTCATGGCACCAAACTGAACAAGCCCAACTGGACGGCGCGCGGGCGCGTGCTGGCGTTTCTGCTGGACGGCAAACACGGCAAGGGCGGGTTAGCCCCTGGCGCAACCCTGTTTGTGATCCTCAACATGCACTGGGAAAGCCGCACCTTTGAAGTGCCGCCGCCGCCCCCAGGGATGGCGTGGTATGTGGCAATCAATACCGGGCACACGTCGCGCCAGATCTTCGAGCAGGGCAGCGAACCCCGGTTGGAATCGCAGGAAACCTACAGGACCATCGGGCGTTCGGTGGCGGTCCTCATCCTGCGCCAGGGTTAGCGCCAGGCCGCATCGCGCAGTGACGGCGCAAAACAAAAACGGTGGGAAGGCACACGCCCTCCCACCGTTCGCTGTCGCACAGGGTCAGAAATCAGGGCAGGTCGATATCGCAGCTCGTGGCATTATCCACAGAGCAGCGCGCCAGCGACGTGCCCGCGTACACCGGTACGAAACCGCCAGCAGGCAGGTTCCACACAATGTCCACCGGGTTCGCAGCGGTGAAGATCCCCACCGTGCGCGTGCAAGAGACACCCGCAGGCAGTTCAGGCTGTGCGGTGGTGGGGCCGTCTACACCCAGGTAGCCGATGAGGCACGAGCCAGGGCGCACGTTGCTCAGGTCATACGAAACCCCGTTAGCGTCCGTCTGGATCACCCAGTTTTCCGGCAGCACTGCGCCTTCGGCATTCTCCAGGCTCAGTTGGGTCAGGTCAACACCATCACCGCTCACGTTGATCAGCACCAGGATATCGGGATTCCAGATCGCGCGCACTTCCGCCGCAGAAGCGCTGGCTTCGGGCGTCGCTTCCACTTCTTCCTTCACGATTTCGCCATTGGGCACGGTGAAGCTGCACGCGGTAGAGCCGTCCACCGAGCACGCCTCGCCAGCCGTGCCATCAACAGTCGGCGTGAAGCCGCCGTAATCAATCGCCCACACCTGATCCAGCGGGTTTTCCAGCGTCAGCAGGCCAACCACGCGCGTGCATTCCACATTTTCTGGCAGCGCTGGCTGTACGGTGTCCGGGCCGTCCACACCCACCCACGCGATGAAACAGCCGCCGGGGCGCACGTTGGTGTTGTCATACGAAACACCCTGGTCATCAACCTGGATCACCCAGTCACTGGCGTTGATTTCGCCGGTTTCGTTATCCAGCATCAGCCCGCTGAAATCCGCGCCAAAATCGCCGCTGTTGATCATCACGAAGATCTCTGTCGTCCAGATGGCGTCAATTTCGACCACGTCCGGCGCTTCGGTTTCCAGCGGTTCGGTGTTGGTGTTGGCCGGGTTCACCGGGATATCGCACGATGTGCCGCTGGTGAGGCTGCATGTGGCGGTGGTTTCGCCTGCGACGGCAGCATCGAAGCTGCCCAGGTTCACCGCCCAGATGATGTCGTTCAGGTTCACGGGGGTGAATTCGCCGACGATGCGCGTGCACGATACGGTGCTGGGCACTGCCGGAACGGTATCTGCCGGATACAGCAGCAGGCACGAACCAGGGCGCACGTTGTACAGGCTGTATGAAACGCCGTTTTCGTCTTCACGCATCACCCAGTCCAGGGGCACAACGCCGCCATCGGCACCCACGAGTTCGAGCTGCGAGAGATCGACTCCGTCACCACTGATATTGATAATGACCAGAATTTCGGGTGTCCAGATGGCGCGGACGACGTTGGCGTTATCCTGCGCCAGGACGACCTGCGACACCAGAAGCAGAGCGACCAGGAAAGTAAGTTTACGAAGCATAGAGGAACTCCTTTGAGCATACACAGTAATGCCACGCCACCATTTTGGATGACGCCTGTCACCAGCGCAACTGCCAAATGTTAAAGTTCTGATAAACATTGTTACAATTGTTACGCCTTAATGCGTTTCTGAGCAAGATCGCGCGCCACGACCACCAGCACCACACCCCCCAGAATCACCGCCATCGCCAGCAACCCCACGCCGCTGATCGTTTCTGCAGCAAACACCACCCCCAGCAGCACAGCCACCACCGGGTTCACATAAGCGTAGCTGGTGGCCAGGGCCGGGCGCACAGTCTGAATGAGAAACTGGTAGGCGTTGAAGGCGATCAGCGAGCCGAACACCATCAGGTAAACCACCGCCAGCACAGAGTCCAGGTCCGGCCAACCGCTCAGGCGCTCCCCCGTCACAAAGCTGACCACCGACATCAGCAGCCCGCCGCCGATCATCTGTGTCGCCGGGGACATCAACCCGGACGGCATGTTCAGGTGGCGCATCCACAAAGACCCCAACGCCCAGCAGATCGGCCCCAGGATGAGCGCCGCCGCCCCCAGCGGGCTGCCCTGCATCCCTTTTTCCAGGTTCAGCAGCGCCACCCCCGCCAGGCCGATGACGATGCCCAGCCATTCCAGACGGTTGGGCGCGTGGCCAAAGCGGACGGCGAAGACCCCCGCCCACAGCGGTACCGCCGCCACCATCAGCGACGCCAACCCAGACGCCACCCCCACCGATTCCGCCAGCGATACCCCGCCCGTACCCACACCCAGCATGATCATGCCGATCATAAACGCGTTGCGCCACTGCACGCGCGTGGGCAGCGGCGTGCCCCGCAGCGCCAGCACCACAAACATCACCGTCCCAGTGACGCCAAAGCGCAGCCCATTCAGCATAAACGGCCCAAACGACTCCAGGCCGATGAGCACTGCCAGATATGTTGATCCCCAGATGGTATACACCGCCAGCATGGCGAGGATGATTTTCGTGCGCAGGTCAAAATGAAACGCAGCGACCGGCGCGTGTGTTTGGACGCCCATACTTATTCTCCACCAGTAGTATCCGCTTGAAGTGGTGCCGAAGACAATGTTCATAGTCTGCGCTCAACTTAACACCCTGTATAGCGCCATGACTATCCGCTTCTTGCGCCCCATACTCCCTGCCAAACGTGCCGCGCTGCCGCCGGTATGCTCCCTGGATCGAAAAGTTTTTGATCCAACTTTTTACAACAAGTTGGCGGGGGGTTTGCGGGGCAGCGCCCCCCCACCGCCTGCCTGAGGAGTTACCATTCGTGTTCGTTCTGTTTTCTCCATGAGTTTTGGATCAACGCGGCTTTCCAGTATAATGTGAACCTAAACGCTGATATTCAATTCGTAATGTGTGAGGCAGTATGCAGAAAACGAACGTGCTCGTGGTTGATGACGATCCACGCATCCGCAAACTGGTGTCGGTGAACCTCGTAAAGCGCAATTATCATGTGCGCGAAGCAGAGGACGGCGCGCAGGCGGTAGAGGAGATCAAACGCGAACTGCCGGACCTGGTCATCCTTGACCTGGTGCTGCCTGCGCTCAGCGGCAATGAGGTGTGCCTCTGGATCCGTGAAAGCTGGGATATTCCCATTATCGTGCTCAGCGCCTACGACGAGGAAGAACTGAAGGTCGAGGCCCTGGATGCCGGCGCGGACGATTATGTGACGAAGCCCTTCAAGTTTGAAGAATTTCTGGCGCGCATGCGTGCCGTGATGCGCCGCGCGTCTGCCGACGGCGGCCAGCACACCAGCCGCATCGCCATCGGCGCACTGACGGTTGACCTGAAGGCGAAGCGCGTTTTCGTGGAAGACCGCGACATACGCCTGACCCGCACCGAGTTCACGCTGATGTCGATCCTGGCCGAGAACCTTGACTCTGTTCTGACGCATGACCAACTGCTGGCCAAAGCCTGGGGGGTGGAGTATCGCGGGTCCAGCCACTACCTGCATGTCTACTTTGGACGCATCCGTAAGAAAATCGGCACCTCACACAGCCCCCTGCTGGAAACCGTGCCTGGCCTGGGCTATGTGCTCCATTCAACCATGTGACGCTTCATGGATCAACCCATTGAAATCCGCCGGGTTTTGGCGCGCAGCCCAGCGTAACCTGTAGGGGCACGGCCTGCCGTGCCCGAAATCCGCGCGCCGTGCCCGAAATCCGCACGCCACGCACGCACCCATGTAACTGCTCAGGCTGCTTACCCCCAGCCAGGGACTTCGCCCCTCGCAACCCCATGACGCTTAGCCGCTGACGCGGCCAAAAAAACGCTTGTCAGGCTGCGATACCTTTTGTGAGAAATGGCCAGGTTTTGATGTTTGACCGCAAACGGTCAAAAAATCGAAAAGTTTTTGATCCAACTTTTTACAAAACGTTGGCGGGGGGTTTGCGGGGCAGCGCTCCCCCACCGCCTGCCTGAAGAGTTACGCACCCCTGCCGCACTAACAGAACCGTTATACCATCCACTTCGCCCACCAGTACCAGCGGCCTATTCTCCTGTAAGTGATTTATGAATATCGTAAATAGAGGGTGCAGGACGCGCGGCAGTACGCCGTGCCGCCTGTGCTGCGGACTCAATAAATCCTCAACGCGCTGCACATTTGGATTTTTTTTAGTCCGCCTGCTATAGAGTGACCATGAGACACTTAACAGAAACATATCAGCAGTTCTGCCATGCAGAACACAGCACTTCAGGAGCACTCTCATGCGCGCTACATTCTCCATCGCCTGGTTTGGGCCGTCCCTGGCAGCAGTAGAAAGCGGCGCATATGTGCGCGGCATCATGCGCGCGCTGCACAAACGCGGGCACCGCGTCACCTATTACGAAATTTCGGAGAAGCAGGCCACACTCCCCAACCCGGAGTGGCCTGCGAAAGTGCGCATCTCCCCTGCGCAGATCGACTGGGCCCTGGATGATGCCCGCCATGCCGATCTCATCATCAGAAGCAGCGGTATGGACGCGGCAGATGCCGCCCTGAACGAGGCAGTGCTGGCCCTCAGAACCGGGCAGCGGCTGGTGCTCTTCTGGGACCTGGACGCCGGGGCGACCCTGTTCAAAGCCGCAGAGAGCCTCGTGAACCCTTTCCGCGTCCTGATCCCGCAGTATGACCTCATCCTCTCCTATGGCGGCGGAGAGGCGGTCACGAAGGCGTATCTGGCCCTGGGTGCCCAGGACTGCATCGCCATCGATGGCGCGCTGGATACAGGCATCCACCGGCCCACAGCGCCACAGCCGCGCTTTGCAGCCTCGATGGCCTACCTGGGCCACCGCACGCCAGAGCGCGATACCGTCTTCGAGCGCTACTTCGCGCAGACCGCCGCCCGCACACCAGAGCACCGCTTTACCCTGGCCGGTAACGGCTGGCACACGGCGCTGCTGTCCCACAATGTGCGCAACTTCGGCAGCATCAGCGCCTCAGAGCAGGCAGCCTTTACCGCCTCTGCCACCACCCTGCTGAATATTGATCGCGGCAGCACCTCGCGCTTCTGTTCCGGGTCGCCCCTGCGCATCTACGAAGCGGCAGGCGTGGGT